>CAYINH010000427.1:0-2289 GCA_964364615.1 uncultured Gemmatimonadaceae bacterium | reverse complement strand
GTCCGGCGGTGGACGCCGGGATCAGCGTGAGCCGCGTGGGTGGCAACGCCCAGATCAAGGCGATGAAGCAGGTCGCCGGTCCCCTCCGGCTGTCGCTGGCGCAGTATCGGGAACTGGAGGCCTTTGCCCAGTTCAGTTCCGACCTCGACCAGGCCACCCAGCGGCAGTTGCACCGCGGGGCGCGGCTGGTGGAGATCCTCAAGCAGCCGCAGTACCGTCCGATGCCGGTGGAACAGCAGGTGGCGGTGATCTATGCGGTGACCAACGGGGCGCTCGATCACCTGGAGGTCGGCCACCTGCGGCAGTGGGAGCGGGACTTCCTCGCCTACCTGACCACCACCCGGACCGAGGTGCTCGACGGGATCCGGGCCAGGAAGGCGCTGGATGAGGACAACACCGCGGCCCTCAACTCTGCGCTTGAGGCCTTCAAGCCTCTCTTCCGCGCGGAGTAATCGAGTCCGATGGCCAAGGGACGCCAGCTCAAGCGCCGGATCCGGTCGGTCCAGAACACCCGCAAGATCACCCGGACGATGGAGCTGGTGGCCACGTCCAAGATGAAGCGGGCCCAGGATCGCGTGGTGGCCGCCCGGCCGTATGCGGGGGCCCTCGCCGAGGTCATTGGCGATCTCTGGAGTCCGGACCTGGCCGAGCAGTTTGCGCTGCTCCGCCGCCCGATGTCGCCGGCCAAGGGTGGACCGACCACGGTGGCCCTGCTGCTGGTGACCAGCAACCGGGGTCTGGCCGGAGCCTTCAATGCGAACCTGATCAAGGAAGCCCGTCGGCGGATCGAGGCGCTCGAGGCCGAGGGCTACACCGTGGCGCTGCATTGCATCGGCAAGAAGGGCGCCGGGTTCTTCAAGTACCTGGGACGCACTCCGGCGGCCGATCGGTCCGATATCGGCGATGCCCCCCGGATCGAGGATGCCGCCAGTCTGATGGACGGGCTGATCGAGGCCTATGCCGCGGGGCGGCTGGCCGGGGTGGACCTGGTGCAGGCCCGGTTCGTGAGCGCGCTCAGCACGCCGCCGACCCTGACCCGGCTGCTTCCGGTGGAGCCGCCGGCCCGGTCGGGGCCGCGGCGGGACTACATCCTCCAGCCCGATGTCGAGACCATCCTGGAGACGCTGCTCCCGATCTACCTCCGGAACCTGGTCTACCGGGGGCTGGTCGAGACGGCGGCGGCGGAGCAGGCGGCCCGGCGGACGGCCATGAAGAACGCGACGGACAACGCCGGCGATATTCTCCGGCTGCTCGACCGGCGGTACAACCGGATGCGCCAGGCCCAGATCACCCAGGAGATCGCGGAGATCGTGGGCGGCGCGGCGGCACTCGAAGGCTGAAGACGACCACTCAGAAGAGGGATTGCCAAGACCGATGGCCATGACCACCGTCACACCCAATACCGGTACCGTCGTCCAGATCATCGGACCGGTCCTCGACGTGGAGTTCGCCCCGGAACGGCTTCCGGAGATCTACAACGCGCTGGAACTGGTGGATGACACCGGCGCCCGGCCGATTCGGGTGGTTGCCGAAGTGCAGCAGCACATCGGCCAGAACATGGTCCGGGCGGTGGCGATGACCTCGACCGATGGCCTGACGCGGGGCATGGTCGTGACCGACACCGGCGGCCCGATCACCACCCCGGTCGGGACCGCTCCGCTGGGCCGGATTCTCAACGTGCTGGGTGAGCCGGTGGACGGCGGGAGCCCGATTCCCGCGGACGTCGAGCGGTGGCCGATCCACCGGAAGGCCCCCCGCTATGTCGACCTGGAGCCCAAGACCGAGATCTTCGAGACCGGCATCAAGGTCATCGACCTGATCGCCCCGTTCGTGAAAGGCGGCAAGATCGGTCTGTTCGGCGGCGCCGGGGTCGGCAAGACCGTGGTGATCATGGAGCTGATCAACAACGTGCAGAAGGGCCACGGTGGCCGGTCGGTCTTCTGTGGCGTGGGCGAGCGGACCCGTGAGGGGAATGACCTCTGGATCGAGATGAAGGAGTCCGGGGTGCTCGGCTCCACCGCCCTGATCTACGGCCAGATGAACGAGCCCCCCGGTGCCCGGCTCCGGGTCGGCCTCACCGGGCTCACCATCGCAGAGTACTTCCGGGACACCGAAGGCCAGGACGTCCTGCTGTTCATCGACAACATCTTCCGGTTTACCCAGGCGGGGTCCGAGGTCTCGGCGCTGCTGGGCCGGATGCCCAGCGCGGTCGGCTACCAGCCGACCCTGGCGACCGAAATGGGGGATCTGCAGGAACGGATCACCTCGACCACCAAGGGTTCGATCACC
>CAYINH010000426.1:0-2293 GCA_964364615.1 uncultured Gemmatimonadaceae bacterium | reverse complement strand
GGAAAGCCCGTTTGACAGCCACCCACCCGATCGCATCGTCAGACGGGGCCCGACCGGCCAGTTCCCCGGCCGAAAGCCAACGGTCCACCCACAGGTCGTAGCTGCCGGCAGGCACCGATACCAACTTGGCACTGCCATCGGGCGCCGAGGTCACCTCGGCGACCGTATCGCCGGTGCCCGGGTTCACCAGCCGCAGTTGCGCCGCAGGTATTCCATTGGACCATCCGAGCGCACCCGCGGTCGCAAGATCCGCCGTGTCCGGGAGCAGTCGGACGGTGATTTCGTTGGTGACGGGAGGCGGCGGCGGGTTGATGATGTCAGTCGACCCACTGCCGCACGCCGGAAGGAGGGATACCAGACCAACGAAGAGCGGGGTAGCAAACCGCATGGCGCGTGGCCTCGACCGAGCCGATAGCGTACGCTTTCCAAGCTAGAATAAGATAGGAAAAAGGGCCAGTCTGGTTCTTTGGGGGCCCGCGCGGGACATGGCTATTGTCCGGAATTGAGGCAATCGTCAAGCAAGCCGCGCGAGCCCGACAAGTGTGGTTAACCGCAACGATGCTGAGCCATACATTGGCGTCAAGCCGACCGTTACCCCCCAGTGAACACGGTGCGCAGTCGGAATGGCTCGAAGATGGCCGAACGTAGCCAGGTGACCAATCCCATCACGCGCCCAATCGCGATGCTCCTCGCGACCGCGCTGTTTCTGTCGCTGGCGCTCAATGTGGGGCTCGGTGTCCGACACCGTCAGCTAAAAGCCCACTATGGACTCGTGAAGGTGTTGGCCCGCTTGCCCCAGTCAGGAGGGCAATACCCATCGTTCGATGGTATCCGGGCGGACGGTAGCAGAGTCCTCATTGGGGTATCCTCCCCAGGCACGCGACAACTCATCTTCGTCCTGAACAGGACCTGCCCATTCTGCGCCGAAACGATCCCTGTATGGCGCTCCCTCATCGCTGAGTTCGGGAACGATTTTGCCATTGCCCTCACGGTTTATGCGCTGGTCACGGATTCGGTGGAGGCTACGAAGCAGTACCTGGATTCTCTGGCCTTTCCGGCCACGGTCGTCGGATTCCCGGATAGACGGACCCTGAGATTGGCACGAGCGACCCAAGTCCCGCAGACGCTGCTGATCGATGACGATGGGTGGATCCGCTACGCTCATATTGGAGTATTCAGCACTCGCGCCGCCATCGACAGCGTGCGCTCCGCAGTCGCCTCGCCCGCGCCGCCCATTCCGGCATCCCCCTCAGGCGTGGGAACCTCACCGGAAGGGAGTTCACCATGAACGACGTAGCACGAAGGATCAAGCAGGCAGTCACCGCGGCAATTATCGTCGGCGCTCTTGGATTCGGTGCCACCACCTTGGTGGCCAGTCCTACCCTCACAACCTGTCCCGATGACGGCGACGTCCACTTGGGCACCTGTATCGACACCCCGGACTGCACTCAGAAGTGTCGGACCGCTCATCCTGAGATCCCACCACAGGAGATCCTCGGCAAGTGCATTGGTGGGTGCTGCACCTGCTTCTACTGAGCCGTTGACCGACGGCCGGCCGCCGCCCTGACAGGCAGCGGTGGGGCGAGAGTATGGCCGACCGAGACCCTACTCCCGCGATCCTCCAGGACCGCCAGCCCGACGGTCTTCGCTGGTGCGCTGTTGCCTGATTCCGCTCCCCCCCAGACGGTTAACCGTGCATTCTGATGGGCGTTTACTGAAGGCTCCGGTGTGAATTCGACTGGTTCGCACTGCTCGGTACCCCGATTCGAGAAGCTCGCCCCCGGGCAGCAACCGCTACCGCAGCACGAACGCCGCGCCGACCAGCGCGAACCGTACCGAGTGGTACCCACCCTTGATCAGCACCATACGGAACTCGGGCCGATCGAACAATGCGTCGGTGCCGATGACGCCGAGAACAAAGCTGCCCCCATACCCCTTGCCCGGGCGGAGGCCCGGCCCCGGATCGGCGGCTGCACAGGTCGCTGGACACCCGGCCACCGGCGGCGTATGGTTCGACTGCCCCCCTGCCGGAGTGCGGTGTGACCCAGCTCCCGACCCGTCGAGAGTTCCTGCTGAGCGGGACCGCCGCCCTTGGCGCTGCCGCCCTGGCCCCGATCTTCCCGGCCTGCTGGACCCGCACGGTGCCGCAGCTCTTCCCGATCTCCCTCGCGCAGTGGTCACTCCACAAGGAACTGGCCGCGAAGACGATCGATCATCTCGACTTTGCCCAGGTCACTCGGGAAGTCTGGGACCTCGACGCGATCGAGTACGTCAACAGCTTCTTCAAGGACAA
>CAYINH010000425.1:0-2322 GCA_964364615.1 uncultured Gemmatimonadaceae bacterium | reverse complement strand
CTGGGACATTCCCTTTACCTCATGGGATCAGACCCCGGGGATCGCCCAGACGCTGGCCACCGCCGCGGTCATGTTCCTCAAGACCATGAGCTTTGTCTTCGTCATCATGTGGATCCGGTGGACCCTGCCGCGGTTCCGCTACGACCAGCTGATGGCCCTGGGCTGGAAATTCATGCTCCCATTCTCCCTGGGGTACGTGATGACCATCGGCGGTGCGGTCTGGCTGCTGGAGGATGTGATGGGGCTGACCGACCCGACCATGCGCGGCCTGGCACTCCTCGGACTAAACCTGATCCTGGGGTACATCGTGTTCTACCTGATCGATCGCGGGGTCATCGTGAAGGGGTCCACCCGGCCGCCGACTCGGGCCGAGGTCATCGGCTGATGGCGATCGGGGTGAAGGTCCTCAAGCGGCCCGAGGAACAGGTCAGCTACATCCGGGCGACCCTGAAGGGAATGGCGCTGACCTTCGGTCACATGTTCCGACTCAAGTGGACCATGCAGTATCCGGAGGAGAAGAGCACCGCCGAGTGGAGCATCTCGCCGCGCTGGCGCGGGACCCACCGGATGATGACCGATGAGCAGGGCCGCTCCAAGTGCGTGGCCTGCGGACTCTGTCCCCAGATCTGCCCGGCCAACTGCATCAAGCTGGTCCCGGGGGAAGACGAGGACGGCAATCGCTACCCGCTGATCTACGAGATCGACGAGTTCCGGTGCGTCTTCTGCGGCTACTGCCAGGAGGTCTGCCCCGAGGAGGCGATCCACGTCGGGGTGCACTACGAGAACGCCGAGTACAGCCGGGATCGGTTCGTCTACGACCTGGAACGGCTCTCCTCGCAGACCCACCCGGTCTCCTCGCTCTGGGACCCGACCGACCCGCTCGGCGAATGATGACCCAGATCGTCTTCTATGTGATGGCGGCCTCCGCGGTGGTTTGCGCCCTGGCCTGCATCCTCCAGCGGAACCCGGTGGCGGCGGCGATGTGGCTGGTCGGGACCATGTTCTCATTGGCCGGGATCTACGTGCTCCTCAACGCCCAGTTCATCGGCGCCATCCAGATCCTGGTGTACGCCGGGGCCATCATGGTGCTCTTCCTCTTCGTGATCATGCTGCTGAATCTGGGGCACAAGGCGAGCGACCTCCGGCGCTGGCCGGCCTTCGGCCTGGCGGCTGGAGTGAGTACCGCCCTCCTGACCACCCTGGCCGGGTTGTGGTTCTATACCCCCGCCCGGCTGGCGGCGGAGGTGGCGGGAGCGTCGACCTCCCAGGATCCGGCCCGGGTGCTGACCGGAGGGACCGCCGCGCAGAGCGCGATGGACAGCCTCGGGGTGGTCGGGGCCATTGCCGATCCGCTGTTCCGGACCTACCTGGTGCCGTTCGAGATCACCTCGGTCCTGCTGTTGACGGCCGCCGTGGGCGCGGTGGTCATCGCGAAACGGAGGATCTGATGCTGCTCGGACCCGCACTGATCCTGTCCGCCATTCTGTTTTCCATCGGCGTGGTGGGCGTGGTGATCCGCCGCAACGCCATCATCCTGTTCATGTGCATCGAACTGATGCTCAACGCGGTGAACCTCAGCTTCGTGGCCCTGGCCCAGTTCCATGGCCTGAGCGGCCAGGTCATGGTGTTCTTTGTCATGACCGTCGCGGCGGCGGAAGCGGCCGTCGGCCTGGCCATCATCCTGGCCGTCTTCCGCCACCGGCAGTCGGTGGATCTCCAGAACATCAACCTGCTGCGCGGCTAGATGCCCCTTCCTGTCCTGGCCTTCGCTTCGGCCGCCGCGATGGAATCCCCGGGGGGCGCGATCGGCCTGATCGGGCTCACCATCCTGCTGCCTTTCCTGGGCTTCCTGACCAACGGGGCCCTGGCCCTGCGCCGGCCGACGGCCAAATCGGCCGTCTCCCTGATCGGGGTCGGCACCGTCACCCTGAGCTTCGGGGTCGCCCTGGCCGCGTTCGGGCAGGCCCTCGGCGCCCACCTGGAGGGGCCGGCCCTGATCCGACTGTGGAGCTGGATTCCGGCGGGCGCCCTGACGGTCGATGTCACTCTCCAGGTGGACCAGCTCTCGCTGGTGATGCTGCTGGTCATCACCGGGGTAGGGAGCCTGATCCACCTCTTCAGCGTCGGGTACATGAAGGCGGACCCGGGGTACGCCCGGTACTTCGCCTATCTCAACCTGTTCATCGCCTTCATGCTGACCCTGGTGCTCGGGGCCAGCCTGCCGGTGATGTTCATCGGCTGGGAAGGCGTCGGGCTCTGCTCCTACCTGCTGATCGGCTTCTGGTACGGGGACAAGGCCAACGCCGACGCGGGGATGAAGGC
>CAYINH010000424.1:0-2330 GCA_964364615.1 uncultured Gemmatimonadaceae bacterium | reverse complement strand
AACGTCACGGTGACCGTTCCACCGGTGCCGAAGAAGACACTTGGATTCACAAAACCGCCCAAGTTCGGTTGCGCCCACGCGGTTGACCCAAGGGCCAGGGTCATCAGGGCCAGTGCGCCTGCCGTGCGTCTCAGGATGTTCATCGTTACTCCTCCGTGATATGAAAGCGCTCAATCCCATGATACTTCGATTGTAACTCCACTGCAATCCTCAGGCGGGAATGGTCTCCCGCGTCAACTTCCAACCACCAATCCACTGGCCCGGGTCGTCTCGAGTCCCATGGCTCGCGCCGTCTTGAGTCCCGCGATACAGAGCCCCGCCAGCACCGGCACCACCAGAACTCCAATGCCAATGGTCCGGACTATCGCGGCCCAAAAGGTCCCACTCATGTTTTCGCCTGCAGCCCGGGCCAGCGTCGCCCCATCCAGGGCGAAGAAGACCAGCCCGACCAGACCTATCAATGCCAGCAGGCCGGAGATCCTGGCCGCCTGCCTGACCCAGTTTGCCGACTCCCGCAGCACTCCTGCCCAGAGCAGGCAGGCCAGTCCGACCGTGGGAAACATCCCGGTACTGAACACGAACCCGAGCGAACCAAACCGCCAAGCGCGCTCAGCCAGCTTCACCGGCCAGACTTCCGGTGCGATGTTCACGATCGGCACCAGGATCAGGAAGATCCCCACCAAGGTTACCGGCCCCGCCAAGGCACGTATCTCGGGTCGGTGTGTCACGCCAGGACTCGGTGTTCAAGGTTCTGGCAGTGTATGGTAGCAAGACGCATGCTAGAATCCTCCTTCTGGTCACGCTGGTCAAGTCATTACAAATCAATATGTTATGAATTCAGTCTCATTCTCGAACAGCTGAGATGTGGCACCAGTTCAACCCTCTCCATGATGGGCAGCCACCACACAGGGTTCGGGGCCTTGCCTGACACCGTGGCACCGGGGCTCTGCCGGGCAACGAGGGAAGAATGCCGAATATACCGGGAATGAGCTGTGCCGCCACCTGTGAGCCGATTCGGTCGGCCACCGCGCTCCGTCGACTCAGGGGAGGAGACGGATCTTCGACTAGAAGACCCGGAAAATCAGGAAAGCCATGGATGAGACGAAGCCCAGCCCGGCCATGATGGCGGTGATCGGAGGCGGGTTTCGCGCCCCGACCAGGATTTCATCACTGGTCCGGAGGTTCATCTGGTCGAGGGTCATCCCCCGCAGGATGGCACCCTGAAACGCCTCCCGGCTCCAGATCTCCCGGCCCTGGCGGCGCACCGCCATCCGGTTGGGATCGCCCCCGCCGGCAAAGCCACCGGCCGCGGCCATCACGGCGTCGGTCGGCATGATGTCGGCAGGAACCTGGTAGAAGCCAGGGCGGGCCACCGCTCCGTTGAAGGTCAGCCGGACGCTGGTTCGCACCTGGATCCTGGGATCCCGGATCTGGCGCCGCAGTTGTTCGGTCAGGTAATCCTGGGCCTCAGCCCGGAGGACCCCCCTGAGCGAGATATCGGGCATTCCCGGCAGCGACAGCACCTGACCGGCCCCGACCAGGAAGATGCCGGTGAACTGGGTCTCGCCAAGCACCGTCAAGTCGATCTGGTCGCCGACCTGGAGGTCTCCTGCCAGCAGTCGCTCGCGGATCAGGTCCGCCTCGCGGCGCCGGGCGTCCCGCAGTCGGCCGCTGTAGCCCGGTGAGGAAACCACCTCGCCGATCTCTACCAGTGTGCCTTCCAGCTCTGCCCGGGTGGCCTGGGCCCGGCGGCCATCGCCGTAGGTCACTGGCACGGGCATCGGCACGGCAGGCTGCTGGGCCGGCAGCCTGGTCGGCAACAAGGGGAGGGCCAGCAAGATGGCGCCCGTCAACCGGTAGGAGAGTCCTGTCATGATCATCCCTCGTGGGTGCACGAATCGTGCTTCCAGCCCAAGCCCCAGGCTAACCAGGGTAAGACAATGCTGGAACACGGCTTACAATGTAACTGGCGGGCCGCGAATCTGGCAGGGTGTTGGGTGGATGCAACAGACGGGAAGAGGTGAGAGGTGAGAGGTGAGAGGTGAGAGGTGAGAGGTGAGCGGTGAGCGGTGAGAGGTGAGCGGGGAGCGGGGAAGGTCAGCTGCTGCTCTGGTCGCGCACTCGTTTCAGCAGGCCCAGCAACAGCCGCTGGCATCGATTGGCAACCCGGATCGCCTCCCGTCCGCGGTCCGCGTCGATGGCTCCTTCCTCCACCAGCAGATCGAGCAGTTCCTCGGTCTCGATTGCGGAGCCGTAGGCGATGGTGAGGAACTGCCGAAACTGCCGCGGCGCGAAGCGGGCATATCCTTCCGCGATGTTCAGCCGGACTG
>CAYINH010000423.1:0-2331 GCA_964364615.1 uncultured Gemmatimonadaceae bacterium | reverse complement strand
TTCAGGTGGAGCATCCGGTCACCGAGATGGTGACCGGCATCGACCTGGTCAAGGAGCAGATCCGGATCGCCGCCGGGGAGAAGCTCAGCATCCGGGAGGCCAGCGGGTTGCGGGGCCACTCGGTCGAGTGCCGGGTCAACGCCGAAGATCCCTACCGGAACTTCCAGCCGTCCCCAGGGCTCATCACCGCCTACCATCCTCCCGGCGGGCCCGGGGTGCGAGTCGACACCCATATCTATGCCGGCTACACCGTGCCGCCGCACTATGATTCGCTCCTGGCCAAGGTCATCGTCCATGGACGTGACCGGGAGGAGGCACTGGCCCGGATGGGGCAGGCCCTGGACAGCTTCATTCTGGAAGGCGTGACGACCACGATTCCCTTTCTGGCCCGGGTGATTCGCCACCCGGATTTTGCGGCCGGCAAGATCGACACCAAGTTCCTCGAGCGGGAGTCCCATCTGCTCAAGCCGCCAGTGGAGGAGTAGGTGATCCCCGCGCCCACCGGATGATGGTGGACAATCGACGCCGATTCGGTGCGATCGCCGCACTGATCCTCGGTCTGTTCATCGGGATCTCCCTGCTGCCCGACCCGCCGACCGGTCCGGTGGGTCGGCTGCTGGGCGGTTTCCTCTCCACCACTCTCGGTGCCGGCGCCCTGGGCCTTCCGCTGCTCGGGTTCGGGATTGCCGCGGCCGGCTTCAACCGGCTTCCAATCCTGGACATGAAACGGGTGGCCATTCTGGTGACCGGCCTCTGTCTCCTGGTGCCCTACTTCATCGGCGTCTTCAGCCGAATCACCCCGGATGCCTTTGACTCCGCGGCGGGCATTCCGAGCTGGGGTGCCCGGATGGCGGGCGTGGTTCCCGGCTTCCTGGCGTGGGCCGCGATTGGAGTCGTGGACCAGATCGGTGCCGCGCTGGTCGGCTTCCTGGCCCTGAGCGGACTCACCCTCGGCACCATCGCGTGGCATCCCCTCCGACGGCTGGAGAAGGACCAGGCGGCCGCGTCCAAGACCGCCGGTGGCTTGGTGCGGGCCGCCCTTCCGGCCGAGGCCGAGACCGAGGAGGAAGACGAGGACGAGGAGGGAGCGGTCGCCGCACTGTCCCACCGGCCCAAGCCATCCAGGACCGGGAAGGCCAGCCCCGCCGCCGCGGCCCCCGCCCCTCGCCCGCGGTCGGAGGCCGAGGACGCCGAGCTGCCCCCACTCGATCTGCTGGCATTGCCCCCGGCCCAGGACGAGGCGGCCGATCAGGCCGAGCTGGATCGACTCGGGGAACTGCTCATTGAGGCGCTGCGCACCTTCAAGGTGGAGGGGGCAATCGCGGGTCGGACCAGCGGCCCGGTGGTGACCCAGTTCGAGGTGGTGCCCGCGTCGGGCGTCAAGGTCGGTCGGATGATTTCGCTGAGCGACGACCTGGCCATCAAGATGCGGACCCCGAGTGTCCGGGTCGCCGCGATCCCGGGCAAGGGAGCCGTCGGGGTGGAAGTGCCCAACCCGACCGCCCGGATGGTCTCGATCCGCGAACTGCTCGAGTCCCCGGAATGGGATCGGTCGCGGGCCGTCCTGCCGGTGCTCCTCGGTCGCGACCTCGAGGGCCGACCGGTCATCGCCGACCTGACCAAGACGCCGCACCTGCTCATTGCCGGCGCTACCGGATCGGGCAAGTCGGTGGCGATCAATACCATCATCACCGGGTTGGTGTACCGCTACGGCCCCCAGGAACTGAAGTTCCTGATGATCGATCCCAAGATGGTCGAGCTGTCGATGTACAACGCGCTCCCCCACATGCGCCACAAGGTGGTGACGGCCAGCCGGGACGCCACCTACGTTCTCAAGTATGCGGTGCGGGAGATGGGACGGCGCTATGAACTGTTGCACGCCAACGGGGCCCGGAACATCGCCGACTTCAACCGCAAGGTTCGGGACGGCCAGGATCTCCTGATGCCGGCCCCGGCGCCGATCACCCTGACCACCATCAACAACGAGCCAGCCGACACCCCGCCGCCGCCGCCCCGGCAGGAGAGCTATACCGAAGGGCTGCTGCCGTATCTCGTGGTGGTGGTCGATGAACTGGCCGACCTGATGATGACGGTGCAGGGAGAGGTGGAGACCCCGTTGGCGCTGCTGGCCCAGAAAGCCCGGGCGATCGGCATCCACCTGGTGCTCGCCACCCAGCGGCCGTCGGTCAACGTGATCACCGGACTGATCAAGGCCAACTTCCCGAGCCGGATTGCCTTCCGGGTCGCGTCCAAGGTGGACAGCCGCACCATCCTGGACGGGAATGGTGCCGAGGCGTTGCTGGGCAACGGGGACATGCTCTTTCTGCCGCC
>CAYINH010000422.1:0-2344 GCA_964364615.1 uncultured Gemmatimonadaceae bacterium | reverse complement strand
AGCGGTCCGCTGATCGGAGGAGACAGCAAGGGGGGCCGGTACCGGCCGCTCAATCTCCCCTGGACCTGGAAGGCCGGAACGCCGAACCAGGGCGGCTACGTCATCCGCACCCTCTTTCTCGCGGATCTCTTCGCTTACCTCCACCTCGAGACCCGGGACCCGCAGGAGCTCGAGTGGGCCCGGCGCATCTTCCGCGACGTGGCCTTCTACTTCACGCATGTCAACGAGTACATCGCTCCGGGCGCGCGCTCACCGGTCTCCTACACCCCGGAGCGGTTCTACCAGTCCGAGACCAAGATCGGCGCGTGGCTCGCCAAGCATCCGCAGACCTACCTCTACGCCGAGCGCCTGCTGAGCCAGAACGAGAGGGACAAGCCATGAGACGCCTCGTCCGCTCCTCCCGCCCCGTCGCCGCTGCTCTGCTCTCGCTCTGGATCGTGCTATCCGCCATCCCGCCGAGCGCCGAGGCCCAGCCCTCTCATCTCACGGTGATCCGGGGCGCCCTGCGCTCGGCCGTTCAGTCGGAGCGGCGGGCCATCCAGCAGCTCGCCGCCGCCGCCGCGGTCGAGGCGGTGCACCAGGGCGCCCAGACCGCCCACGAGGGCTACGCGCAGATGCGGCGGGCCATCGACCGCCTCGGCTCGCTGATCGAGATCAACCAGAAGGTCCCGGATCCGGTGCTCCGGGTCCAGGAGAAGCAGGTGGAGCGGGCACGCTACTTGACGCGGCTCGGCCTCAACGAGGTGGAGGGCGTGCAGCGCTACGATCCCCGGCGAGTCCAGAAGGCCATCGAGAACTTCCAGAGGGCGATCCAGATCCTCGAGGTCGTCCTGGCAGGGATGGTGTAGGCCGGGCCATGCGCGACATCGTCCTCACCCTGGTGATCCTCGGCCTCCTGCCGGCCTGCTTCACGCGGCCGTGGGTGGGGATCCTGGTGTGGTCGTGGATCGGGTACATGAACCCCCACCTGCTGACGTGGGGCTTCGCCCAGGAGCTGCCCTTCGCCCTCGTGGTGGCCCTCGTCACCCTGGCCGGCCTGCTCGCGAGCAAGGACCGCCAGCGCATCCCGCGCGACACCGAGACCGTCCTCCTCCTCCTCCTCTGGGCCGTCTTCGCGCTGTCCACCCTGTTCGCCCAGTACCCGGTGCCGGCCCGCGACCAGCTCGTCAAGGTGTCGAAGATGCTGCTCATGTCCTTTGTCACCCTGATGGTGATCAACGAGCCGCGCAAGCTCCGCGCGCTCCTCTTCGTCATCGCCTTCTCGATCGGCTTCTTCGGGCTGAAAGGCGGCGTCTGGGCGCTCCTCACGGGGGGGCAGTTCATGGTCCTCGGCCCACCGGGAGGATCCTTCATCTCCTCGAACACGGGCATCGGCCTCGGCCTCAACATGGTGCTCCCTTTCCTCTTCTACCTGAGGCGGGATGAGCGGCGCCCGTGGCTCCGCCATCTCCTCCTGGCGATGTTCTGCTTCTCCATCGTGGGGATCCTCGCCACCTACTCGCGCGGCGCGCTGCTGGGACTGGCCGCGGTCCTTGCCGTCCTGTTCCTGCGCAGCCGCACGAAGATCGTTGCCGCCGCGCTGCTCGGCGCCGCCCTGGCCTTCGGAGTGTGGTTCCTCCCCCAGCGCTGGCACGAGCGGATGGAGACGATCACGACGTACGAGGAGGAGGCCGATCTCTCCGCCCTGCGGCGGCTGGACTCGTGGCGCGTCGCGGTGGGGCTCATGACCGAGAGTCCGCTCATCGGCGCGGGCTTCCGGCCTTTCAGCCGCGAGAACTACGAGCGGCTCGCGCCGGCCCGTCCGTGGCCCATCGTGGCCCACGACGCCCACAGCATCTACTTCCAGGTGCTCGCCGAGCACGGCCTCCTGGGAATCGGCCTCTACCTGGCGCTCAGTGTGAGCGTGCTGCTGAGCCTCCAGCGCCTGATCCGGAGATCGCGGGAGCCTGACACGGTGTGGATCCGTCACGGCGCGCTCATGGTGCAGGCGAGCCTCATCGCCTACCTCGTCAACGGGGCCTTCTTCAGCGTCTCCTACTTCGATCTCTTCTATCACCTGGTGGTCATCACGGTCCTGCTCAAGTCGTTCGCCCGGCGCCAGGCGAGCGAGGTCGCGCCGGCGGCCGCGCGGCCCGCACGTCGCCACGCGCTCATCCGGCGGCCCGCCCTCGGGCCCGCGAGGTCGGTGTAGTCCATGTGCGGCATCGCGGGCATCGTGCGTCGCGACGGAGCGCCGGTGGAGGGACAGCTCCTGCGGAGGATGACCGACGCCCTCGCCCACCGCGGGCCGGACGGTGAGGGCTTCTTCTGCCGCGGCCCGGTCGGTCTCGGGCATCGGCGGCTG
>CAYINH010000421.1:0-2344 GCA_964364615.1 uncultured Gemmatimonadaceae bacterium | reverse complement strand
GGCGGACGCTATCTACGGGCGCCGTGATAAATTCGACGCCTTGCCGTCGGCCGATGACGAGCCGTATGGGTAAGCTGAAGGCCCGGATGAGGATGCTGAAGACGGCGATGAGGAACGCGACTCCGACGAGGGCGAGGCAGCCGGTGTGACCGAGGCCTCGGACGGCGGGCACGAGACCCTGTCCGACGCACGGGCGGAGCTGGAACGCCGGCTGGCGGCGGCGCGGGCCCGACGTCGGGTGCGGGAACCCGATGAGGAAGAGCCGGTCGCCTGACTGAGGATCGCGCCCGGGGGTGGCACCACTCCACCTGGGGTTTCGTCTGGCGGACGTTGCAGGCCGCGGACGAGAACCGGATTCTGTTTCTGGCCAGCGCCCTGACCTTCGACGCCTTGCTGGCGGCCATCCCGTTCGTGCTGCTCCTGCTGACCGGACTCAATGCTCTGCTGACCGCGGCACCGGATGATTCGGCCTCTACCCTGGGCCGGATTCTCGAGTCGGTCCTCCCGCCGCGGCCCTCCGGCGAGGTCACTCGGTTCCTGACCGCCGAGCGTCTGCTGACCTCAGTGGCTCAGTTCGGCCAGCGGGTGTCCACCCTGGCGGTGCTCGCCTTCCTGTGGTTCTCGACCCGGGTCTTTGCCAGCGTCCGGATTGCCCTCAATCACATCTACGATGTGTCGGTCCGCCAGGTCGAGCGCAGTTTCCTCGCGGGGGTACTGCTCGGCAAGGTCCGGGACATCATCCTGGTGGTCTTTACCCTGGTATTGCTGTTCCTGAGCACCGGAATCTCCCTCGGTCTCCGCTACGCCACCCAGCGGGGCGAGGCCCGGGTGCCAGGGGGCGAACTGGTCTTCAGCTGGTTCGGCCGGGCGGTGGGGGAGGTCCTGGCCTTCGCCATCATCCTGGCGCTCTTCCTGGTGCTCTACCGGTTCGGGTCGGTCCGGCGGATTCGCACCAGGGCAGCCCTGCTGGCCTCCTGCTTCGCGGCGGTGGCGTTCGAAGTGGCCCGGAGGATCTTCGCGCTCTACCTGGCGGAGGCCTCGCTGATCTGGCGCCCGAGCGCGGACGCCGAAATCGGCGCGCTGCTCCTCTTTGTCCTCTGGCTGTACTATTCCTGCCTGGTGTTCCTGCTCGGCGGGGTGGTGGCCGAAACCTGGGAATTGCGCCACCTGCAGCACCGCCAACGCACCATTCTCGATTGACCCGGGTCCGCCCCCTGCCGCGGGAGTAGTCATGCGTCGTCCCCTCGCCGGTCTCGCCCTCTGCGTTCTCCTCGGCTCGTTCGGCTCGCCCCTGGCGGCCCAGTCATTCGACTGGTATGCCCGAGGCCCCTGGCGGGAGAGCGTGCCACGTCCTGATGCGCTGCTCGGCATTGCGATCGGCTCGCGCCACACGATGTACCACCAGCAGCAGCAGGTGCTCGATCGGATGATCGCGGCCGCGCCCGATCGGGTCCGGACCGAGATCATCGGGAGCACCGTCGAGGGCCGGATCATGCGGCTGGTGATCATCTCGGCGCCGGAAAACCTGGCCCGGCTCGACGCGATCCGGGCCGACCTCGCCGCCCTGGCCGATCCCCGGAGGACCAGTCCCCAGGAGGCGGCGGCGATCGCCAAGCGGACCCCGGCGGTGGCCATGCTGAGCCATTCGATTCATGGCAACGAGCCGGCCGGCTTCGAGGCGTCGATGATGACCGGGTACCAGCTGCTGGCTTCGGAGGAACCGGCCACCCAGGAGATCCTCCGCCAGGTCATCACCATTCTCAACCCGTCGATGAACCCCGACGGCCACGAGCGGATGGCGGCCTGGAACAACTCGGTGGCGGTCGGCAGCGATGAGCCGGCGGCGCTGGAGCAGAGCGAGCCGTGGAGCATCCAGGGCCGCTTCAACCACTACCGGTTCGACCTGAACCGCGATCTGCTGGCCTGGTCGCAGCCCGAGACCCGGGCCGTCGCCGGCGCCGTGGTACGCTGGCATCCCCAGGTGTTTGTCGACCTGCACAGCACCACCGATCAGTATCACTTCCCGCCTGCCGCCCTGCCGATCAACGCCAACCTGCCGGCCTCGAGCGCGGCGTGGCTCGAACGTTTCGGTCGGGGCAACGGCGAGGCCTTTGACGGCTTTGGCTGGCAGTACTTCGTCCGCGATGTCTTCGATCTGTTCTATCCGGGATACTGGGACAGCTGGACCTCGCTGACCGGCGCCACCGGGATGACCTTCGAGACCGACGGGGGTCCCGAGATCCGGATCCGCAAGTCGGACGGCACGGTGATGACCTTCGCCAGCGGGATCGCCCATCACTTCGTGGCGTCGATGGCGACGCTGCAGACCCTGGCCGCCGGCCGG
>CAYINH010000420.1:0-2356 GCA_964364615.1 uncultured Gemmatimonadaceae bacterium | reverse complement strand
GATACGACGCGATCATCATCGGTGGCGGCCACAACGGGCTGGTCACCGCCGGCTACCTGGCCCGGGCCGGCAAGCAGGTCCTCGTGCTGGAGCGCCGCCCCATGGTGGGCGGAGCCGCGGTCACTGAGGAGGTCTTTCCGGGCTTCAAGTACTCGGTCTTCAGCTACGTGGTGAGCTTGCTCCGGCCGGAGATCATCCGCGATCTGGAGCTCCCCCGCCACGGACTGCAGATCCTCCCGCTGGAGAGCACCGTCACCCCGCTGGACAACGGCGACTACCTCGGCAGTTGGGCCGATCCCGACGAGACCCGCCGCGAGCTGGCCCGCCATTCGCCGCGCGACGCGGAGGCCGCGGTCGTCTTCGGGCGCCTGATGCAGCACATGGCGATGGCGGTCCGGCCGATTCTGGGGATGATCCCGCCCGATCCGGCCTCGCTCGCCCCGTCCGACCTCAAGGGCCTGCTGCAGCTTGGCAGACACTTCCGGCAGCTGGGCGCGGCGCAGGTGCACGCGCTCTACAAGCTCATGACGATGAGCAGTGCCGACTATCTCGACGAGTGGTTCGAGTTCGATCCCCTCAAGGCCACCAAATCCGCGAGCGGGATCATCGGCACCTTCCTCGGGCCACGCTCACCCGGTTCGGCCTACGTGCTGCTGCACCACTACATGGGGGATATCGACGGGGCGTTCCGCGCCTGGGGCTTCCAGAAGGGTGGCACCGGGGCCATCAGCGAAACGATCGCCCGGTCGGCGCAGTCGTTCGGCACCACCATCCGCACCAACGCCGGCGTCGAACGGGTCCTGGTCAAGAACGGCAAGGTGACCGGGGTGGCGCTGGAGAGCGGCGAAGAGATCCAGGCATCGGTGGTGGTCTCCGGGCTCGACCCGAGGCGGACCTTCCTGCAGCTCGTCGAGGAGAAGGAGCTGCCCGGGGAACTGACCGATGCGATCCGGAAGTTCAAGTTTCGCGGTTCCTCGGGCAAGGTGAACCTGGCGCTCGACGGCCTGCCCGATCTGACCTGTCTTCCCGGCATGGGCCCCCACCTCAGGGGCGCCATCTCGATCAGCCCGAGCCTCGATTACCTCGAGCGGGCCTACGACGACGCCAAATACGGCGAGTTCTCTAGGAATCCGTACATGGACGTCATCATCCCGTCGATGATCGATCCCACCATGGCCCCGCCGGGCAAGCATGTGATGAGCATCTTCGTCCAGTACGCCCCCTATGCGCTGAACGGCGGCTGGACCGATGCCAGGCGCGAGGCGTTTGGCGACGCCGTGGTCAACACCCTGGCACGCTACGCTCCGAACCTCAAGCAGCGGATCCTCCACCGGCAGGTTCTGACCCCGCTCGACATGGAACGGATCACCGGCCTGACCGAGGGGAACATCTTCCAGGGGGAACTTGCCCTGCACCAGCTGTTCTTCCTCCGTCCCCTGTCACAGTGGGCCAGGTACCGGACCCCGATCGAGGGGTACTGGCAATGCGGTGCCGGAACCCATCCCGGCGGCGGGATCATGGGCGCCTCCGGTCGGCTGGCCGCCCTCGCGATGCTCGGCAAGGGGGCCGTATGAGCGGTCGCGGGCACGACGTCATCGTCATCGGGGGTGGCGCCAACGGGCTGGCGGCCGCTGCCGCTCTGGCTCGCGCCGGCCGCAAGGTCCTGCTGCTCGAGCGAGGAGAGCTGCTGGGTGGCCAGGGCCGGATGCACGAGTTCGCTCCCGGCTTCCGTGCTCCGGTGCCGGGCACGGATCAGGGGTGGCTGCCCGATTCCGTTGCCAGGGGCCTGGGTCTCCCCGGCCTGGCCCGGGCCACCCCGGAGTACGCCTTGGCCGTGGCCGGTCCCGCTGAGGCACTGGTTGTGCCCTGCGATCCCAAGGGTGCCTGGGCCGCCCTCCGTCGGTTGTCGGAACGGGACGCGACCCGGTGGCCCGAGTTCATCGGGCAGCTCCACCGGCTCGCCAGATTCCTCGGTGAGGTCTACCAGCAGCCGGCGCCGGACATCGACACCTCCTCGCTCGGCGAGCTGCTCCCATTGGCCGGACTGGCCCGCAAGTTCCGCGGGTTGGGTCGCAAGGACATGATCGAGTTCCTCCGCGTCATGCCGATGGCGGTGCAGGAACTCGCCGGTGACTGGTTCGAGTCGGACCTGCTGTTGGCCGGGATCACCGCCGGGGGGGTGCAGGACATCAGGCAGGGGCCGCGCTCCGGGGGCACCGCGTTCGTCCTGCTCCATCACCTGAGCGGGGCCCGGGCGGGTGGACGGCGGAAGCGGGGCGGCGGGCTGTCCGGCCCCGATGGCTTTCTGGTCGCGGCCAAACCGGCCGCCCGGGCGGCCGGGGTGGAAATTCGGACC
>CAYINH010000419.1:0-2371 GCA_964364615.1 uncultured Gemmatimonadaceae bacterium | reverse complement strand
ATCCACATCGCCCTCCGTCCCGGTGTCGGTGCTGTAGGTCTCGGCCTCGCCGCCCTCGCCGGACTCCCGGGCCGGTGCCTCGAGCCGGGCCTCCCGGATGGTGTCGCTCAGCACCGAGGTGATGAGGCTGACCGACCGGATGGCGTCGTCGTTGCCCGGAATCGGGAGGGTGATCAGATCGGGGTCGGCGTTGGTATCGACGATGGCGACCACCGGAATCCCGAGCTTGTTGGCCTCGGCGATGGCGATCTTCTCCTTCTTCGCGTCCACCACGAAGAGCACCCCCGGCAACCGGCTCATGTTCTTGAGCCCTTCCAGGTTCCGGAGCAGCTTCTGCTTCTCCCGCTCGAACAACAACCGTTCCTTCTTGGTGTAGTTGGAGAACTCGCCGTCCGCCCCACCCTGTTCCAGTTCCCGGAGACGACGGATCTGCTTCTTGATCGTCTGGAAATTGGTGAGGGTACCGCCCAGCCAGCGCTCGGTCACATAGAACGCGCCGCACTTGTCGGCATCGGTCTTGACCAGGTTCTTGAGCTGCTTCTTGGTGCAGACGAAGAGGACGCCGTCGCCCTTCATGACCAGCGCGCGGATCAGTTCCTGGGCCTTGATCAGCTGACGGAGGGTTTTCTGGAGGTCGATGATGTAGATCCCCGAGCGCTCCGCAAAAATGAAGCGGCGCATCTTGGGGTTCCAGCGCCGGGTCTGGTGTCCAAAATGGACGCCGGCTTCGAGCAGGTCCTTGACCTGAGGCTGCGTGATCATGCGGTGGGTACGAGTCCTTCCCTCTGGGGTTTGTCCGCCACCGCCATCAACTCTTCGCCTGTTCCCCCGGCCGAACCGTTGAGGCACCCCGGCGAAGATCCGGCGGTGTGTGAGATGGGCCGGGTCCGAAGACCCGGCCGGTGTTCTCCGGTTTTACCGCTTGGAGAACTGGAACCGCTTCCGGGCACCCGGCTGGCCGGGCTTCTTCCGTTCAACCGCCCGGGCATCCCGGGTCAACAGCCCGCCTGACCGCAACTTCGGGCGGTGCAAGGCATCAGCCTGAATGAGGGTTCTCGCAATCGCCAGCCGCAGCGCCCCGGCCTGCCCGGTCATTCCGCCGCCGGCGACCCGGGCCCGGACATCAAAGGCACCGAGGGTATCGGTGGTGGTGAAGGCCTGCTGGATGTGGGTGACCAGGGAGCTCCGGGGGAAGTAATCACCCAGGGTGCGCCCGTTGATGTCCCACTTGCCGGTGCCGGGCGTCAGGTAGACCCGCGCGACGCTGGTCTTCCGCCGCCCGACCGCCTGCCACCGAAATTCTGAAGTCGTCGCGGTCATGCGCTCACCTTGATCTGAAACGGCTTGGGCTGCTGGGCCTGATGGGGGTGTTCGGCACCGGCGTAAACCTTGAGCTTGGTCCGCAGCTTCTGCCGGGAGAGCGAGTTCTTCGGCAGCATCCCGAAGACCGCCTTCTCGATGACCCGATCCGGATGCTTGGCCAGCACTTCCTTGATCGGGACGTGCCGCTCATGACCCATGTAGCCGGTGTATTTGAAGTAGGTCTTCTGATCGACCTTCTTGCCGGTCAGACCGACCTTCTCGGCGTTGACCACGACGACGAAATCGCCCCCGTCCATATGGGGGGTGAACGTCGGCTTGTGCTTGCCGCGGATCAGCTGGGCCACGGCACTGGCGAGCCGACCGAGGGGGACGCCCTCGGCGTCCACAACGAGCCAGTCATGACTCAGGTCCGACTGCTTGGCGGAAAAGGTCTTCATCTGGTAATCACAGCCTGCGTGTCTGCCGTTGATAGGAGCGCGGATCCCCTGACCAGCGCCCTCCGGCCCAGTTCGGGCGGAGCTTCGCAAAATAATCCCCAGCAACCACTTGGGTCAAGTGGGGCCGGCTGCGGCCAGCTCCACCAGCAGCTGCCCCTTTTCGACCGCCTGGCCCTCCTGGACGAGGACCCGGGCCACCACCCCGGGCCCAACGGCCTTTAGTTCGTTCTCCATCTTCATCGCCTCGAGGACCAGCACCCCGGTCCCGGCCTCAACCGCTGACCCCTCAGACACCAGAATCCTGACCACCAGTCCCGGCATCGGGGCCCTGAGGGCGGTCGGACCGACCTGGCGCTTCCCCTTCCCGACCATGGCTGCGATATGCCGGGTCCGCTCGTCCATGGCCTCGATTTCGACCACCTCGCCCCGGTCCTGGAGGGTCCAGCAGCCACCGCCCTCGTGCCGAGCCGCCAGGATCAGGGGCCGGTCCCCAACGATCACCTGATAGAGCGGAGTCCCCACCACCGGGGCCAGCGAGGCCTGATAGCTGACCCCATCGACCGTCAGGTGATCTCCCTCGACCACCACCTCGGCGGTCCGGCCGCCCAGCG
>CAYINH010000418.1:0-2376 GCA_964364615.1 uncultured Gemmatimonadaceae bacterium | reverse complement strand
ATGGACTGACCAGATCGTCCGGCAGGTGGTGTTCAACGTGTCCCGCCAGGTCACCCGGGAACTCGATCACTCGGCGATCCGGGCGGTCAAGGCCGCGGCACTCCACTTCCACCTCGATCTCAGGCGACCCGAGAGCGACAGCGCCATCGGGGTGGGGCCGGCGGGCCGACGCCAGCCGCTGCACGAGGTGCTGAGGGACTATCTGAGTCGGCGCCCGCTGCCCGCCGAGCTCGACCGCGAGCGGTTCGTGCAGGCCGGCGTGGCCCTGCTCGCGGCCGTGGCCCAGGAAGAGGACGGCTAGGATGCAGGTCCACCGTCTTCGGCTGACCAACTTCCGCCAGCACGAACTGACGGACCTTCAGTTCGGCCGTGGACTGACGGGCATCATCGGTCCCAATGGCTCGGGCAAGAGCACCCTGCTGGAGGCGCTGGCCTGGGCGGTGTACGGGACCAAGGCGGCCCGCGGGACGGTCGCCTCCATCCGGCGACGCAACGCCCCCCCTCGGGCCCGGGTCGAAGTGGAACTTGAGTTTTCCCTCGGTGCCCATCGGTACCGGGTCAGCCGGTCGATGCACGGGGCCGAGCTCTATCAGGACGGGGATCAGACCCCGATCGCCAACAGTCCGGCGGCGGTCACCGAGCGACTGACGCACGTCCTCGGCATGACCCGAGACGAATTCTTCAACACCTATTTTACCGGCCAGAAGGAACTCGCGATTCTCGGGGCGATGACCGCCGGAGAGCGGGCCCAGTTTTTGTCCCGGGTGCTCGGGTATGAGCGACTCCGGCTTGCCCAACTCCGGCTGAAAGACGAACGGACCAGCCTCCGGGCCAGGCTGGAGGAGCTGGAGGCCCGACTCATCAGCCCCGTGCAGTTGGCGGAGGAGGAAGCCACCGTCGCCCGCCAGGCGGCCGAGGTCGGGGTGGTCGCGGGCGCTGCCCGCACGGCGTTCGAGCAGGCGGTCGCGCATCGGGATGCGATCCGGCCCGAGTGGGTTCGGCTTCAGGCGCTCCAGGAGCGGGTGCGTTCCCTGGAGAGCGACCTGCGCGTGGCCGAGCAGCAGGTCACCAACGCCCGGGATACCCACGCCGCGCTCGATCGCGATCTGGCGGAGGCGGTGTCGGCCCAGACCCGGATTGCCGAACTGGCTCCCGGGCTCCAGGCACTTCCCTCGCTCCAGCAGGAACGGGATCGGCTGGACGCGCTCGCCGCCCAGGTGGCGCACTATCGGGA
The DNA here is from genome assembly GCA_964364615.1 of uncultured Gemmatimonadaceae bacterium. Classification (GTDB taxonomy): domain Bacteria; phylum Gemmatimonadota; class Gemmatimonadetes; order Gemmatimonadales; family GWC2-71-9; genus SZUA-320. Next base: position 1,142 of record CAYINH010000418.1, on the reverse strand, counting down.
ACAGGCAGGCCAGCTTGGGGAGGTCAAGCTCCGGTTGACGGCCATGGACCAGAAGCTGGCCACCCTGCCCCTGCCCGAGGTGGTCATGGCGGCGCGAAGCGGGCTCGATGGGGCCCGAATCCAGCTGGCCGCCCTGGAAGAAGCCGCTCAGGCGCTCCACAACGACTGGGTTCGCGATCTGCAGGACGCGAAGACCCAGCTCAAGCAGGTCACCGACCAATACCAGGATCTCCGGGCCCAGCGCGATCGGCTGGCTGAGGCCGGAGCCGACGGCATCTGTCCGACTTGCGGCCGGCCGCTCGGGGCCAGCGTCCGGGAAGTCATGGACGATCTCGACCGCCAGACCGGGGAACTCACCCTGAATGGCAAGTTCTTCCGGTCCCGGGTCAAACAGATGGAGAAGGAGCCAGCCGCGGTGGCAGAGGCCCGCGCCGGACAGGAAACGGCTCGTGCCCTCAGGGATCGGGCCACCGCCGAACTGGGGCGCCTGGAGGGCGCGGTGCAGCAGCGGAAGACGCTGGAGGCCGATCGGTTGGCCCAGGCGGCGCGGGTCAAGGAACTCGAAACCCAGCTGGCCGAGGGGGTGGGAGAGTACGACGAAGCCAGGCACGCGGTCGTCCGGCAACAGTTGGCCGCGCTGGAACCGAGTCGGGCGGAGGTGGAGCGGCTCCGGGCCATCGCCGACCGGGCGGAGCGGCTGACGCAACAGGCCACTGCCGCGGAATCCGAGCTCACCCGTTGCGAGGCGCGGATCACCGAGCTCCGGGAGGAGTTGGTGGCGGCGGGGTGGGCCCCGGAGGCGGCCGCGGCCGCCCGGGAGGCGGTCGAGGAAGCGGATCGGTTGTGCGCGGCGACCGAACGGGCGCTGGTGGAGGCGGAGGCCGAGATCCGGGTGGTGGCCATTCGTCAGGCTGAAGTCGCCCGTCGGCGATCTGAGCGGAAGCGAGGAGAGGCGGAGGCCCGGGAGCACGGCCAGGCGCTCCTCCTCCTTCATCTTGCGGGTCGCCCTGGAGACGGCGATGGCCGACTTCGACCTCGTGATCTTCGACACCCCGCCCGTGATCGCGGTCGCCGATGCCGTCGCCCTGGCCGCCCGCTGTGAAGGGGTCATCCTCGTCATCCGGGCCGGTCGCGTCCCGCAC
>CAYINH010000417.1:0-2382 GCA_964364615.1 uncultured Gemmatimonadaceae bacterium | reverse complement strand
AGATCAGCGTGCCGGCGTGGCCGATGCCGACCCAGAAGACGAAGGTCGTGATGTACACCAGCCACATGACCGGGGGGACGTACCCCGCCAGGCCCAGGCCGTCCTTGAGCAGCATCACGAAGGTGGCCAGCCCGATCAGGAACATCCCCACCGCCCCGAACAGCGCGAGGTAGTAGCCTCGACTGGGGGTGCCCAGCGTGGCAACCACATCGCGGGTGACGTCCGCGTGGGTCTGGGTAACGGCCGGCTGGTGCGCAATCGCCGTCATGAACTCACGCCTCCGCAGTGTGAAGCACTTTGGCCAGGTAGGTCACCGCCGGCCGGACATTGAGCTCCTCGAGCACGTGATACCCTCGCGGATCCTGCTTGACCCGGGCGACCAGGCTCTCGGCATCCCGCACATTCCCGAACGTCAGCGCGCCCGACGGACAGGCCTGGGCGCAGGCGGTGACGATTTCCCCGTCCCGGACCGTCCGGTTCTCCAGCCGGGCGGTGTTCTGGGCCCCGCGGATCCGCTGGATGCAGAAGGTGCACTTCTCCATCACCCCGCGGGCTCGCACCGTCACATCCGGATTGAGCTGAAGGCTCATCGGCTCCGGGAAGGCCTTCTTGGCATAGGCCACCCAGTTGAAGTAGCGAACCTTGTAGGGGCAGTTGTTGCTGCAGTAGCGGGTGCCGACGCACCGGTTGTAGGCCTGCCCGTTGAGCCCGTCCGGCGTGTGGTAGGCCGCGTAGACCGGACAGACCGGTTCGCAGGGCGCGTTGTCGCAGTGCTGGCACATGACCGGGATGAACCGGGCCTCGGCCGCCATGCCACCCTCGCCATGCTTATCGGGCGAGGCCTCGTCCTCCCAGTACCGCTCGATCCGCATCCAGCTCATCTCGCGACCGAGGCGGACCTCTTCCTCGCCGACCCACGGGATGTTGTTTTCGGAGTAGCAGGCGGTCACGCAGGCGGAACAGCCGGTACACCGGGCGAGGTCGACCGCCAGGCCCCACTGGGGATGCTCCTTGGCGTAGTCCCCGTATTTCCGCTCCGCCCGCTGCCGTTCGTCCCACCCGGCAATCGCCTCGAGTTCGGACTCGGTATTGACCTCGTGTCCCGGATGGCCGAGCCGTTCATAGGATTGCTTGACGGTCAGCCCTTCCCGCGCCAGGGCCAGGGGCATCGTCTCGACGATGCCGCGACCCAGCTGCCGGGGCGTGCCCTCGGTGCGGGCGAGCTTGGTGAACCCGCGGGTTCGGACGGCGGACACCCGGGTGGAGAGGTACGGCAGAAAGCCGCTGCCATCCTGACCGCTCAGCAGATCCAGCGCGTTGACCCCGCGTCCGGTGGCAAAACCACCGAACTCGGTGTGCCCCATCCCGAGCGGCACCGCGATCACGTCGCGGCGCACCCCCGGGTAGACATACACCGGCACCTCGACGGTGCCGTGCAGCGAGCTGAGCTGGAGGTGCTCCCCGTCCCGCACGTCCAGCGCCCTGGCGGTATCGGGATGGACCTCGGCCCATGAGTGCCAGGTGATCTTGGTGACCGGATCGGGGTTCTCCAGCAGCCAGGGTCGATTGGCACCCCGGCCATCGGTCAGCATCGGCGACGGGCAGGCCAGGAGCAGGTATCCGCCCTCACCGTCGAAGCCGGGCAACTCGGCCGACGCGGTGGCCCCGGCCGCCAGGCGGACATCCACCGGCGCTGGCTCCTGAAACACCCCGCCCCGCCGGAGGCTCTCCCACCAGAACCGCTCGCTGTCGGCCGACCCCTGCTCCAGGGCCACAGCGCCCCAGGCCGCCTTGAGGTGCGCCTGGAAGCTGGCCGCGGCCAGGCTGGCCAGGACGCCGCCCCGGGCCGTGGCGATCTGCAGCAGCACATCGCCGGTGGCCCGGGTGTTGAAGACCGGCTCCATGACGGGCTGCATCAAGCCGCGCACTCCGGCGCGGGGCCGGAGATCGTCCCACCGTTCCAGCGGGTGATGGTTCGGCAGCAGCAGATCGCACTGGGCCGAGGTCTCATCCAGGTAGAGCGACGTCGAGACCTTGAACGGCACCTTGGCCAGGGCCTCGGCGAAGCCGGCCGCCTTGGGCAGTGCGTAGACCGGATTGGCCTCGTGAATCAATGCCACCCCGACCTGGCCCGCCGCCATGGCCGCCTGAAAGTCGCGCAGGGCACCGTAGCCATCTCCGGCCTGGAGCTGGGCGCCAAACCGCACGGTTTCGCCCATGTTGCCGGCCACGTAGTTCAGAATGTTCACTGCGGCACAGACCTCGACCGCGGCCCGGTGCTGACCGGTGATCCCGCCGGCCACGGCGAGACTGGGACGGGCCGACACGAACTCCCGCGCAAGCCCCCGGATCGTCTCCGCGTCGATTCCGGTGATCCCGGCG
>CAYINH010000416.1:0-2404 GCA_964364615.1 uncultured Gemmatimonadaceae bacterium | reverse complement strand
GGTTGTACCCCCGAGAAGCCCAACGGTTGGACCCATCTTGAGTCGAATCCCCCCGATCCCGGGGCGTATACCCAGGGGCTGGTGTTTCACGACGGCGCCTTCCTGGAGAGCACCGGCCTGTATGGCCAGTCGCAGCTCCGGCGAATCGACCCGGCCACCGGGCAGGTGCTGGCGCGGGCGGTCCTCCCGGCCCAGCGATTCGGCGAAGGGCTCGCCCTGCTGGGTGATCGGCTGTATCAGCTGACCTGGAAGGGCCAAGTGGGGTACATCTATGATGTGACCAGTTTCGCGCTGGTTGACAGCTTTGCCTACGCTGGTGAGGGATGGGGTCTGACCACCGATGGCACCGACCTGATCATGAGCGACGGCAGCGCGACCCTGCGGTTCCTCGATCCGGCCACCTTCGCCGTCCGGCGGGAGGTGGAGGTCCGCGATGGGAAGTCCCCGCTGACCAGGCTCAATGAGCTCGAGTATGTCAACGACGAGGTCTACGCCAATGTGTACCAGAGCACCTGGATCGTCCGGATCGACCCCGACTCAGGGCAGGTCAGGCAGTGGTTCGATTTGGCCTCCCTGGTGCCGGAGGACAAGCGGGGTTCCTCGGAGGACGTCCTGAACGGCATCGCACACGACCCGGCGACCGGGACGCTGTACGTGACCGGGAAGCGCTGGCCTCAGATGTACTCGATCCGGGTGGACACCCTGGCGCGCTGACTTCCACGTTCCGGCCGGAGGTTTCGGTATGAGACCATCTTTCCCGATCACAGTCTCCATCCTTCTTCTCGGACCCCTCCTGGGGCTCAGCGCCGAGCTCTGCCCGCGTCCCAAACGGCCCTGATTCAGCGGTGGCGATGCGGCAGCGACTCTTCTCTCGACAAACCCTGGGGGTGGCCGGGGTTCTCCTTGCCTTGGTGGGCATCGGACTCGACAACCGCTGGGTCATCTGGTCCGCAATCGCGGCGCTGGGCGTCTCGGTGCTGCACCGGGCCGTGGCCTTCCTTCGGGCCAGACGAAACTGAGCTGTCACTTTCCTGTCCCACCCGACTGACGTTGTGGTACCATTGGGAGACCGGAGTCTCCTCACCCTGTGGGGATGCTCTCCTCCGCCCGAGCCCTCCTCCAGCAGTACTTCGGCTATTCAGACTTCCGTCCCTCCCAGAAGAAGGTCATCACGGCCGTCCTGGAGGGGCGGGACGCCCTGGCCGTGCTCCCGACTGGGGCCGGCAAGTCGGTCTGCTTCCAGATCCCGGCGCTGGTCCTCCCCGGGCTGACGGTCGTGGTGAGCCCCCTCATCGCCCTGATGCAGGACCAGGTCGCGGCGGCGCGGGGCAGGGGGCTTCCTGCCGCCTTTTTGAATTCCACGCTCTCCGCTACCGCCCAGGGCCAGGTTCTGGAAGGTGCCCGCACCGGGGCCGTCCGACTGCTGTACGTCGCCCCTGAACGTCTGCCACGGCTGGGCCGCGAGCTGGCCGATCTCGATGTCCGGCCCGGCCTGCTGGCAGTCGACGAAGCCCACTGCATCTCCGAATGGGGCCATGACTTCCGGCCGATGTACCGCACCCTCCGTCGGAGTCGCGCCCAGCTTGGCTGGCCCCAGGCGCTGGCACTCACTGGCAGTGCCACCCCGGAGGTTCGGGAGGACATCGTGCTGGTGCTGGGGCTCGGTCGCTCACGGCCCAGACCGATCTTCCGGTACCTCGATTCCTTCAACCGGCCCAACCTGCGATTCGAGGTCCATCACATCGCTGATTCGGGAGAGCGGCTCCGGTCCCTCACCCGGTTGGTGCGCGGTATCGACGGGGCCGGTATTGTCTACGCCCCGACCCGGAACCTGACGGAAGCGATCGCGCGGGTCCTCCACCAGGACGGTACCCGAGCGATCCCCTACCACGCCGGGCTCACCAAGGAACGCCGATCCGCCACCCTCGATCGGTTTCTCGCCAACGAGGTCAGGGTCGTCGCCGCCACCTGCGCCTTCGGGATGGGGATCGACAAGCCCGATGTCCGGTGGGTGATCCACTGGATCCTGCCGTCCACTCCGGAGGCCTACTACCAGGAAGCCGGGCGCGCCGGGAGAGACGGGGAGCTGTCCAGATGCATCCTCCTCTTCCATCCGGCCGACCCCGCTCTCCATCGGCGAATGCTGGAGACCACCTTTCCTCCCCAGGCGACCGTCGAGCTCGCGTGGCGAAGTCCAACGGCTCTCCGGCGCCTCCCCCCGTCCGTCCAGCTGTCGGTCGAACGCCTCCGGGCCGAGCTCCGCCCCGATCGCGGCATCGTCCAGTGGGACAAGGTGAGCCTCCGCCGCGCGGGGGCGCTGAAACGGATTCAGGCCGTGGTGCGATACGCCACCACCCGGCGCTGTCGCCGTCGGGTGATGCTGGAATGGTTCGGGGAGCAGTTC
>CAYINH010000415.1:0-2410 GCA_964364615.1 uncultured Gemmatimonadaceae bacterium | reverse complement strand
CCCGCGCTGGAGCGGGTGACCTACCGTTCCGACAAGGCCGACGGGCCCACCGCCGGCACTGCCACCGTGGACCCGCTGGAGTTCCTGGCCCGGGTCGTCACCCACATTCCCGACCCCGGCCAGGTGATACAGCGCTCCTACGGCTGGTACGCCAGCCGGACCCGGGGCAGGCGGCGGTGCCAGGCTAACCCCGCGGCCGAGGCGCCGGTCGCGATCCTCAACCCGGTGGACTGGTCGCTCCGCGCGGCCCGGTTGCGCTGGGCCGAGCTGCTCCGCCGGATCTTCGAGGTGGACCCGCTCGCCTGTCCCCGGTGCCGGGGGCTGATGCGGATGGTGGCCGTGATCACCGAGCCCGCCGGGATTACCCGGATCCTGACCCATCGGGCTCGCCTTCGGGACTCACCCCTCCGGTCACGGAGTCCGCCGCCGCGACGACGGCCCCCCTCTCCGGCCCCGGCCGGTTCCCCTCCGTCGTAGTCCCGGGCCCCTGGGCTCGGGGGCCGCTGGCGTGCCTGGGGGTCTCGGAGGGCGCCCCGCTGGGCCCTGCCACAGCCGGGTCGGCAGCTCCACGGATACCTCCGGCCCCGAGTGATCCCTTCTCCCGCCCCGGGAGCCGCCCGTTGACGCCCTCCGAACCGACCGGTACGTTCGGGGGAGAGAAGGAAATCCCTATCCCTGACGTATCTCGCGAGGGGACGCTGCATGGCGCTGAGACTGACCTGCCCGAACTGCGGTTCGCGCCCGCACACCGAGCCCTGGCAACTGTACGGGCTCGGGACGAGGAGTGGCGGGTGACGCCCGAGCTAACGAGCGGTCTTGAGGACCTTAGGCAGAGCGAGCTGTCACCCCCCATAGTCTGGCCTCCAAATCGGTGCTAGGCTAGATACAAGGCGTCATCCGTGGAGACGGTGATATGGCAAACAGGCTCTTGCGCTGGTCGATCGTTGTGCTCCTGACGCTTTGGGCGTGCGCTGGAAAGGTTCTGCAACCGGCAGATAGTCCTCCTGTCTTGCCGCAGGAAAGGCAGTGCATGGCCCCCGGCTGGCAGCGGGTGGTTCTTCAGGTCAGCGGACTGCAACGCGTGCTGCTTTGGAAGGGGCCTCAGGGTCCATGGACCAAGGGGGCGATCCTGGTGCTCCACGGCGGCGGCGGGCATCATTTCCAGTGGTGCGTAGCGGACCCAGCGATCGTCGAGCCTCAGGTGCGATTCACCGAACTCGCTGTCGCGCAGGGGTTCGCTGTGTTCTCACTCGAATCCTCGGACCAGGTGACCGACAACGAAGGCCGGGTTTGCGGCAAGGTTTGGGACGATGAAGTGCGCGACCGACCCAATCTCGATCTGCCATTCATTGGGCAAGTCCTCCGCACCCTGATTCCACACCTGCGCCCTGGCGGCAGTCGCCGGGAGGTGTTCATCACCGGCTTGTCATCGGGCGGCTACATGACGGTCCGGGCTGCGACACATTTCGACGGCCTGATCACCGCGTTTGCCCCAGTGTCCAGCGGTGATCCGTACGGGTGGCATCGCCGGTGCGACAAGAGTTTAGGCCTGGGACGGAGCAACGTGCATGGCGCTGGATTCGACAACGACACCGGCAAACAGATCATCGAGCGCGATGCGTGCTTGGCACAGAGCTATCCGCGCGAGAAGCCTTGGGACAGCATGAACCCGCCCGTGAAACCGACGTTCCGGGTGTTCCACCATGAAGATGACGGCATCAACGAACGCTCCTGCGCCGAGAAGGTCATCCGCCAACTGCGGGCACACGGTTATCCCGAAGTACCGGCATTCTGGCTACGGGGGGACGGGCGCCGCAGTCTGGCCAATCATCTCTGGCAGGACGCCTACAACGTGCCTATTCTCGACTTTCTCACCAGCCGACTTGGTGCGGTACGCTGATGCCCAACTACTCGCTGCAGCCGACGCCGCTTCGCGGCGCGGCTGAGCTTGTCGTTGGGCCGCAGAAAGATGGATACAGGTGAGATCGTCGGCGTGAACTGACTTCACTTTGCGATTCCCCTTTGCCGTGCCGGGCTTCAGCCTTGAGGCCCGCTTTGGGCCACTTCCCGGCTATTTGCCGGGCGCGATTGCGGACTGTAGGCGTTGGCCGACAACAGCCAACTAAGAGATTCAAATTCGACCGCAACAATCGGAGCGCCGTTTTGATCCGGACCAGCTACAATTCTCCGGTCACATTCGGAGGTAGCTGTGGCGCATTTTCTGTTTCTTCATGGTAGCTGGCACGGCGCCTGGTGCTGGTACAAGGTGCTCCCGCGAATTCAGGCCGCGGGTCATGCCGCTACAGCAATCGACTTGCCGGGGCGTGGACGCGCGCCGGCCATCGCCTATGCGGTATCGCGCTTGCACGCGCGCTTCTCGTGCGCGAACCGTTACGACCGGCGCTGACCC
>CAYINH010000414.1:0-2410 GCA_964364615.1 uncultured Gemmatimonadaceae bacterium | reverse complement strand
GTTCCGCCTGAACGACAAAGCCGGGGATGCCCTCTGGGAGCGGCCCGGCGGAGACGTGGCACGTCGCTTTCCTCGGGTAGCAGCCCGGAGTGAAGCCCGACCGTCGGTGGCGACATCCGTTTCTGCGGAGATCCACCCCCGGAACCGAGCGACCGGTCACAAGAGGGCCAACCGGCCTGACAGGTGATAGCAACAGGGAATGTCGGGAATGGGAGGTGAACCCCCACCGAAGCCTCGATGAAGGGTTCTTTAGCCGCTCTAGGGCAAGGGCTTGCTCACGATGCAGGCGTTGACCCCGCCGACCCCCATCGAGACCTTCCCCGCCAGGCCCGGCGGCGCGGCACATGCCTGGTCGAACACGAAACGCCGGTGCACCCCGGCGATCGATGGGTGGAGATCCTCTGCGGCGAGCGGCGTCGGCGGGATCTGGCCCCGCATATAGCCGAGGTACTGGGCCGTCAGTTCCCAGCCACCACCGGCTCCCATCCCGTGCCCGAAGGTTCCCTTGCGGGCGGTGACCAGGACCTGCTCCGGCACCACCGCCCGGAGGTTCTCCACTTCGAGGTAATCCCCTGGCGTGGCGGTGGCGTGGAGATCCCAGGAGCCCACCTGCGACGCCTCCGTCCCCGCCTCGGTCAGGGCGTCCCGAATCGCCACCAGCGGCCCTTCCCTGGAGGGGGTGATGATGTGATGGGCGTCATTGCTGAGTCCCACCGAGAGCGGCTCCATGCCGAGCGGGGTGAAGCCCAGGCCCGTCATGTGGTCCCAGTCGCCAATGATCCACACGGCCGCGCCGCCCGAAATGTGGGTCCCACGGAGACCGTGCAAGGGCTTGGACACATCGGCATCCGCCGCCAGCACCCGGCAGGAGTACATGCTTCCGATAGCAAGTGGGTGCGGCACCGGCTCGGTGGCGCCAATCACCACCGCTTTGGCCTTGCCGGACCGGATGGCGTCCATCCCCAGTCCCAGGCTCAACCCGAAGGTGGCACAGGCGCCAATCGGAGCATAGCTGAGTCCGTGGAACCCGCCCAGCATTGAGATCTGTGACGCCGAACCGTTGTGGATGTTCCAGATGATGTTCGCGGAGACCGACTTCCACGGGGGCACCGGGGTCTGCCACTTGTCCTGCAGCGCATTCAGCAGGCGCTGCTTCTGCTTCATCATGCTCATCTTGCCGCGCTCGATGTCACCGACGACGTTGGCGGACTCGATCTCGCGCAGCTCGGCCAGATAGTCGGCCAGCTCCGGCGAGCGCTCAGCCCACCAGGCCCACCAGGCGCTCTCGACCAGGTCCCGTTCCTCGATATCCACCCCGGCGGGATCCCGGGGCAATCCCGGCTCGACCCCCCGTCCCCGGTCGAGCCAATCCCGCAACCGGGTGTTCCGCTCGGGGGCGCTCCAGAACCGATTCCATCGCCGCTGGGCGTGATAGAGGGCGATAGACGCGTCGTGGGTGGTCGGAAGATCCCCAACCCCGGTTCCGAGGTACACGTGGGTCTGGGTGTCCAGCCGCTTGAGTTCGGCCTCGAGACCCGGGTTCTGCTGCAGGGCCTGAACGTAGCAGCCGATGGCGTAGAGCGTCGGGGTGCCCATCTTGTCGGTGATCTGGCGGAACCGGCTGGGAGGGAACCGCTCCTCAATCCACGGCCGGTACACCTCGAAATCGAACTCGGGGGTGCCCACCAGGAAGTTGTCCGGGCCAAACCCGTTGAACGGGGTCAGCCAGGTGGCGGAGGATTGGAGGTTCCGCTCGAACGTAGCGATATCCGGCGACCTGGGGGCAACGATTCCCCAGCCGAAGACTCCGATTCGTGTCACAGCATCTCCTGGAGGAAACGGAAGCTAGAGCCGCCCGTTGGTACGAGTCAAACCGCGATCATCCCGTCCGGAACAGCACTTCACCCCTGGGGAAGCGCTGGAGCATCCGCTCACGGAGTGGTCGGAGAGTCGGCCGTTCGAGCAGCGGATCCTCCTCGAGCAGCCCACGGGCCTGGTCCCGGGCCTGCTGCAGCAGGTCGGTATCCTCGGGGAACCGGGCCATCCGGAGTTCCGCGGTGCCCGACTGGCGCTGGCCGAGCAGGTCGCCCTGCTTCCGCTCTGCCAGATCGAGCTCCGCGATCTTGAAGCCATCGGTGGTAGCCGCAAACGCCTTGAGGCGGGCAATCGGGCCAGGGGCCAGGAGAATGCAGTGGCTCTCCCCCTGGCCCCGACCGATCCGTCCCCGCAATTGATGCAGTTGGGCCAGACCAAACCGTTCCGGGTGCTCCACCACCATGACCGTGGCGTTGGAGACATCGATCCCGACCTCGATGACCGTCGTCGCCACCAGCACCTGAACCTCCCCCGCGCGGAACCGACGCATGACCGCATCCCGTTCGTCCGCTTTCAACTGGCCATGCACCAATCC
>CAYINH010000413.1:0-2418 GCA_964364615.1 uncultured Gemmatimonadaceae bacterium | reverse complement strand
TCGGGAAGAGTTCGCTCACCAACCGGCTGCTCGGAGAAGAACGCGTGGTTGTCTCTCCGGTGGCCGGGACCACCCGTGATGCCATCGACACTCCGCTCCGGTACCATGGCCGGACGATCGTCTTCATCGATACTGCGGGTCTCCGCCGCAAGTCCCAGGTGCATGACGACATCGAGTTCTATTCCACCATCCGGACCGCGCAGGCGGTCGATCGGGCCGAGGTCTGCGTCCTGGTGGTGGATGCCGCGCTGGGAGTCCAGAACCAGGACCTGCGGATCGCGACCCAGGCCTGGGATCGGGGATGCGCCCTGATCATTGCGGTCAACAAGTGGGACCTGATCGAGGAGAAGGACGCGAACACCGCGGAACGGGGTCAGCAGCTGCTGATCGAGAAGGCCCCATTCCTGAAGTACGTCCCGTTTCTCTACGTCTCGGCGGAAAGCGGACTCCGGATCCACAAACTGCTCGACCTGATCCTCGAAGTCGCCGAGGCCCGGAAACAGCGGATCCAGACGGCGGAGGTTAACCGGGTGTTGAAGGGATTGCTCGAGCGAAACGGACCGCCCCAGCAGGGGGGGGATGAAGTCAAGCTGCTCTACGCCTCGCAGATCGGCACCGCGCCGCCGACCTTTGCCATCGTCAGCAACCGGCCGGCCGACGTGCCCGAGGCCTACCAGCGATACCTGATCAATGGTTTCCGGGCCGCCTGGCCGTTTTCCGGGTCTCCGATGCGGCTCAAGCTCACCCGCCGGGGAGACCGGCGATGACCGGGGAGCTGGCCCTCTGGATCGTCGCGTCCTACCTGCTGGGGGCCATTCCCACCAGCTTCCTCGCGGCCCGGTATCTGGGCGGTGTGGACCTGCGACGGGTGGGCAGTGGCAATCTGGGAGCGACCAACCTGTACCGGGCCCTCGGATGGCGCTTTGCGGTTCCAGTCGGGCTGGTTGACGCAGCCAAGGGGGCGATCCCGGTGCTCGTTTTCGCCCCCCGCGCCGGCGGTGGGGTCACGGTGGCCCTCCTGCTGGGCGCCTGCGCCATCGCGGGTCACGTCTTCTCGGTCTTCGTCGGCTTCAAGGGCGGGAAGGGTGTCGCCACCAGCGCTGGTGCCCTGCTCGGCCTGGCACCGCTGGCCCTCCTCGTCGCCTTGGCGGTCTGGGCGGTGGTCGTCGGTCTGACCAGATATGTGTCGCTCGGGAGCATTCTCGCGGCGGCGGTCTTCCCCGTGGCGGTCGCCTGGTTCTACCCCGGGTCGTTCGAGGTCCTGGTGTTCAGTATCGGGCTGGCCGGCCTCATCATTGCCTTCCACCAGGCGAATGTGCGCCGCCTGCTGGCGGGGACGGAGAGCCGATTCGGGACTCGCTCGGCCCCCGGAGCCGGCCAATGACCCGGTGCGGAGTGCTCGGGGCAGGGAGCTGGGGGACGACGCTGGCAGATCTCCTGGCAAAACAGGGCCACGACGTGAGGCTCTGGGCCTTCGAGCCGGAGGTGGCGGAGCAGATCAACCGGGACCGGATCAACCAGAGCTATCTGGCGGGATGTTCACTCCACGAGGGCATCCGGGCCAGCTCCGACCCGCTGGAGGTCGTGCCCCAGGTCGACCTGCTGCTGGTGGCCACGCCCAGCCATGCCACCCGGGCGGTGCTGTGCCGTGTCGCCAGCCAGCTCCCGGCCCATGCCGTGGTGGTCAGCGCCACCAAGGGGCTGGAGCCGGAGTCGCTCCACCGGATGTCCCAGGTGGCCGCAGTCTGTCTGCCCGACAACCCCTTCGTCACCCTGTCCGGTCCCAGCTTCGCCGCCGAGGTACACGCCGGCCAGCCGACGGCAGTCGTGGCAGCGTCCTCCCAGGAGGCCGCCGCCCGGAGCGCCCAGGCCGCGTTCTCCTCGAGCAGGTTCCGGGTCTATTCGAGTCGGGACGTCGTCGGCGCGGAGATCGGCGGATCGCTCAAGAACGTCATGGCCATTGCGGCCGGCATTCTCGAAGGGCTGGGTCTGGGCCACAATCCGCGCGCGGCACTGCTGACCCGTGGCCTGGCCGAGATCGCTCGGCTGGGGGTGGCGTTGGGAGCCGATCCGGCGACCTTCGCCGGGCTGGCCGGGATGGGGGACCTGATCCTCACCGCCACGGGCCACTTGAGTCGCAACCGGACCTTGGGTGTGGCCATCGGCCAGGGGCAGCAACTGGCGAGCTATCTGGCGGCCCACCGCACGGTGGCGGAGGGCGTCAATACCACCCGGGCGGCCCTGCAATTGGCGATCACGGCCGGGGTGGAGTTGCCGATCACCGCCAAGGTGGCCGAAGTGCTGTTCGAGGGGAAGGACTCGCGGACCGGAATCACCGAGCTGATGGAGCGGACCTTGAAACCGGAGCAGTGGACATGAGTGACCCGGCGCCGGTCCAGGAGTTCTTCTCGATCGGGG
>CAYINH010000412.1:0-2420 GCA_964364615.1 uncultured Gemmatimonadaceae bacterium | reverse complement strand
GTTCCGGCTTCATCCACCACCCGGGTCTCGACGAATGGGAGGGCGGGACCCTGCTTGAGGCGCTGGCGAATCTGGTCCTCTTCCGGCCACCCCAGCATGTGGGATCGGAGGATCCCGATGGTCGCCACCGGGGAGGTCTCCGTCATTCCCCACCCCTGCAGGATCGGAATCCCGAACCCCTTCTCGAAACCCTCCAGCAGGTTGCGGGACAGCGCCGACCCGCCGACGATCGCATTCTTGATGGAGGCGGGGTGGACCCCGGCCTGAGTCAGGCCCATCAGCAGGCCGGCCATGATGGTCGGGACTCCGCCAATGAAGGTGACCCCCGTGTCCATCACCAACGGCACCAGCTCCTGAGGCTGCATGAACCGACCGGGAAAGATCAATCCGTAGCCCATCAACCCCGCCCCGTACGGCAGCCCCCAGGCATTGACGTGAAACATCGGCACGATCGAAAGCACCTGATCACGCTCGTCGAGCGCCAGCCCGGACAACCCCACCCCGAGCGAGTGAAGCACCAGCGAGCGATGGGAATAGAGGCACCCCTTGGGATTGCCCGTGGTCCCCGAGGTATAGCACAGCCCCGCCGCCGCCTGTTCGTCGAGCATCGGCCAGGCAAAGTCGGTGGCCCCCGAGGCCAGGAAGCCTTCGTAGTCCTCGGTACCGGCCGGCGTCCCCTGCCCCAGGTCATCCATCACGATGACCCGTCGGACCGTGGGGAGCAGCGGCCGGATCTTCTCGATCAATGGGTAGATCGAGGCGTCGACGAAGACAATCGTGTCTTCGGCGTGGTTCATCAGGTGGACAACCTGCTCCGGATGAAGCCGGAAGTTGACGGTATGGATCACCGCCCCAATGCATGGGATGGCAAAATACAGTTCAAAGTGCCGGTAACTGTTCCAGCCGAGGGTCGCCACCCGGTCCCCGGGCTGGACGCCCGCCCGGCTCAGCGCGCTCGCCAGCTGGGCGGTCCGCCGCCCATGCTCGGCATAGGTGTACTGGTGGGTCCCGTCGTGGGTCTTGGTGGTAACGCGCTGCCTGGCATAGTACCTGCTCAATCGGGTCAGCAGATGGGTGAGGGTGAGGGGGAAGTCCATCATCAGACCTTGCAGCATGGTGCCTCCAGACGGCGGAACGGGTCAGGGGGAGGGGAAGCTCCAGAACCGGGAGCGCTGCACCGATAGTGGAGGCGTGAAGCAGCGGCCGCAAGGGTACCGCCCGACCGGCCATCTGGCACCGGCCACAGGAGGGACCGATGATCCAACCTGACGCGCGCAGCCGACTCACCGCGACCGACCTCGCGCTGGTCTGTGAGGGCATGACCGGTCACCGTCCGTCCGAGACCGACCTTGACCTCTGGCTGCTGGACATTGACCTCGACCAGGTCCTCGATGCCCCGGAGACGGCGGCGCGGCTCCGCCGATGCCCCATGCCCGGCCCGTCCCCCTCCCTGTTGTTCTACGTCCTGGTCCGAGGGGCCCTGCTCCGCCGGGATCTCGCCGACCGGCCGTTGGCGGACTATTGCGCCACCATGCTCCGGGAGTTCGGCGCCGGAGATCGGGCCCACCGGGTAGCCCCGGTGGACGATCACCGCCATCTCTACCTGGTCGACATCCTGCAGGACGCGGCCACCGCGGAGGGGGACCGCCGGCTCCAGGTCCTGGCCCACCTCGGCAACTATGCCCTCTGGTTTGCGGGGATGTTCCCCGACCGGATTGCCTCCCGGCAGCGGCGGGCCGGGGGACCGGACCTGGGCTACTACGACGCCATGGGAAGCCAGGGATTCGCGGAAGCGGCCGAACATCGCACCGCGGCCAGATTGGGGCTGGATGGACTCTATCGCAGCGCCTCCCTGGCCTATCCCCTGCTCCGGGCGGCCTTCAACGAGGTATCCGGCTCGCTCCATCTCCGAGCGGCCTGACCGACCGACTCAGAGCGACCGAAGCACCGCCCGGACCGGACTGGCGTCAAAGCCCTCCAGCCGGAGCGGCAGCGCAATCAGTTCGTAGACTCCCGCCGGAACCTCGGACAGAACCAGCCCTTCGAGAATCCGGATGTCGTGCCGGAGGCAGGCGCCGTGGGTCGGCAGATCCTTCGAGGCAAAGAGGTCCACACTGGGGGTATCGATTCCCACCAGCCTGACCCCGGCCACATGTAACCCGTCAATCAGGGTTGGATCCAGCGCCGCGAAGTCCTCGGTGAAACGCTCCGGATCCGGATAGCTCCCGGTCGCGACCAGCACCCGCGGCTCGGTGATCGGCACCGGAAGCCGGGCGACCCTGGCTCCGGGCACGGTCGCCACCCGGACCACCTGGCAACGCCCCAGGTACCGCGTCAGATCGGCCTGGTCGATCGACCCGCCGGCGGGCCCGTAGTGACTGGGCGCATCGGCGTGGGCACCCAGGTGCACGGTCGCGTGG
>CAYINH010000411.1:0-2438 GCA_964364615.1 uncultured Gemmatimonadaceae bacterium | reverse complement strand
CCAGTTCATCCGCGACGTTGCCGTGGACTGGGACACGACGCGGGTCCTGGATGCCCGCATCGGCGACTACGTGGTGGTCGCCCGCCGTGAGCGCGGCGGCCAGAGCTGGTTCGTGGGTGCCATCACCGACGAGGAACCACGCACGGTGGACGTGCCGCTGTCGTTCCTCACGCCGGGCCGGCGCTACCTGGCCGAGATCTATGCCGACGGCCCGAACGCCAACTGGCTGACCAATCCTCTCCCGGTCACCATCACCCGACGCCCGGTGACTTCGGCGACGCGGCTGCGGCTCGTCCTGGCGCCCGGCGGCGGACAGGCGATCCGCATCCGCCCTGTCGGCTGATCACCGACGCGCATGGATGAACTGAAATCGCTCCGAGCCCTCGCCAAGGCGATGGGTGTCGCCGTCCGTTACAAGGATGGACTCGGAAAGCCTGTCGGCGTCGGTCCCGACACGCTCGTCCGCGTCTGCGCCGCATTGGGTGCCCCGATCGCTGGACCAGGTGATGCCGCCGAAGCCCTGAGGGCCCGGCGCGCCACCAGGAACACCGGGCTCGTGCCGCCCGTCCTCGTCGCCTGGGACGGTGCGCTCGCTCCCCTCCGCTTCGTCGCCGACGGTCCGGTACGCGCGGAGCTGCATCTCGAGGCAGGTGGCACCATGGCCCTCGCGAATACCGGGGACGGCCTTCATGCCGCGCACCCGCTGCCCCTGGGCTATCACCGCTTGACGGCCGAGGCCGCCGGGCGAAGCGAGACCTGCACGGTCATCGCGGCACCCGTGCAGGCGTGGCGCCGACCGGGGTCGCACCGGAGCTGGGGGGTCGGCACGCAGCTGGCCGCGCTCCGCTCGGCGCGCAGCCGCTCCGTGGGCGACCTCCGGGACCTGAAGTCTCTGTGCCGCTGGGTGCGGGACCGGGGCGGCGACCTCGTGACCGTCCTTCCCCTCCTGCCGACGTTCAATACGGAGTGGCCGGAGCCCAGCCCCTATTCGCCGGTGAGCCGCCTCTTCTGGTCCGAGCTGGTCCTCGATCTGGAGGATGCCCATCGCCCCGCGGAGCCTCCCCCGAGCCTGGACGTCAGGCAGGCAGACGCCGAGGTCCGGGCGGCCCTGGCGGTGCAACCGGCTCCGCCCCCTTCGCAGGTAGATGAGGAGCTGGCCCGCTACGCGCGGTTCCGCGGAGCCCAGGCTCGGCTGGGCCGGAACTGGCGGGACTGGCCCTCAGGGGCCTGCGCCGGCACGCTGGAGCCCGATCAGGTGGATCCGGAGGAGGAGCGCTTCCACCTGGTGGCCCAGACGCTGGTGCGCAGGCAACTCCAGGACCTGAGGGAGCGCCTCGAGCCCGACGGGATGCGCCTGGGACTCGACCTGGCGGTTGGCTCCCATCCGGACGGCTACGATCCGTGGTCCAGGCAGATGCTGTTCAGCGACGGGATGTCGGTGGGAGCCCCTCCCGACGGCGGTTTCCCGAGTGGGCAGGATTGGGGCTTCCGGCCGGTGCTTCCGGAGGCGTCCCGCCGCGAGGGCCACCGCTACCTGGCGGCGTCCATTGGCCACCAGGCAGCTCTCGCCGGGGTGCTCCGGGTGGACCACATCATGGCCTGGACCCGGCTCTACTGGATCCCCCACGGGTTGCTCCTGCACCAGGGGACCTACGTTTCGTATCCCGCCGACGAGCTCTTCGCCGTTCTCACACTGGAGTCGAACCGCCACCGCTGCGAGGTGGTGGGCGAGAACCTGGGGACCGTGCCGCCCGAGATCGGCGCGGCGCTGCCGCGCCACCGGATATGGGGGATGGACCTGGCGCAGTTCCAGGCGTCAGCGGACCGGAGCGTCGCCGCCCCGACCGCCGCTGATGTGGCGCTCATCGGCACCCACGACACGCCCACCTTCGCGGGGTGGCTCGAGAGCAACGATATTCCCGAGCGGGTCCACTACGGCCTCCTCGCGGAGCAGGCGGTCTCGAGCGCCCGCGAGGAACGGGTGCGGGCGACGCAGCGGCTTGCCAAGCGTCTGCATCGCCCCGTGGACGAGCCGCGCGAATTGCTGGCCGAGCTGCTGGAGTGGCTCGGCCGGTCCGAGAGCCCGCTGGTCATTCCCTGGCTCGAGGACCTCTGGTTGGAGGATGTCCGGGTGAACCTGCCCGGGACACCGTCGTCGCTGCGAGCGAACTGGCAGCGCCCCATGCGGCGACTTCTCGACGAGATGTTCACCGACCCCGAGGTCGACGGGCTGATCCGCCGCCTCCACCGCGCTCGAAACCCCTGAGGCCGAGGTCCACGATGGGATCACCTGCTGCACCCGCTCCCGCCGCCATCCGGCCCAAGCCACGCTTGACGTTCTGGGACATCTGGAACATGAGCTTCGGCTTCCTGGGCATCCAGATCGGCTTCGCGCTTCAGAACGCGAACGTGAGCCGGATCTTCGAGACGCTGGGCGC
>CAYINH010000410.1:1620-2441 GCA_964364615.1 uncultured Gemmatimonadaceae bacterium | reverse complement strand
CGAACCCGCCACAATGGGACTCCTCGCGACCGGCCTGGTCGGCCTGTTCGGCACCGGTCTGGCGCGCCGCCGCCGCCGGGGCAACCGCCGCTCGTAGTCGAGCGGCACTGCACCCGGGCCAGCGTGGCTCAGGGTGTGTAGTACCGGCACTCGCCCATGATCCAGGGAGGCGCCCTCGGGCGCCTCCTTGTATTTTCAGGACAGGTTCCATACCCATCCCCATTCGGAGGTCCGATGGCCGCTTCCCCTGGCGAACCGTGGCGCCCCCTGGCCTGGGCGGGATATGCCGTCGCGGCAATGCTCCTCGCCTCGATCCTCACCAACACCTCCCAGATCCTCCAGGCCACGGTACCTCCTGGAGGCCTCCAGTGGCGCTTCTCGCTGATGGGGTTTGCCTTCGCCGAGCTGCCGAGCGTGGTGATGGGCTGGGCGATCGCGGCGCTGTCCAGCGGCCTCCTGGGCCACCGGCGCATGGCGCACGGTCTCTCGGTGGCCCAGGTGGTCTTCGCCCTCCTGCTGCTGGTGGGCACCGGGTTCTTCGTGCTCGACTGGCTCCAGCTCCGCCCCAACGTCAACCCGACCGTGGTCCACGGCTTCGACACCATCAGTATCAGCTCCGGGGTGCTCGGCGCGCTGGCGGGGGCCTGCCTGATCGGGATGGGGGTGGGCACCTGGAAGCTGGGAGGCACCGGTTGGGATGGCGGGCGCCCGAAGCCGTCCAAGGGGTCGCCGGCGGACAAGCTGGTGCCGAGGTAGAAGGTGAGCGGTGAGCGGTGAGCGGTGAGCGGGGGGCCGGCTCACCTCTTACCGCTTACCGCTTA
>CAYINH010000410.1:0-1610 GCA_964364615.1 uncultured Gemmatimonadaceae bacterium | reverse complement strand
CCCGAATACGGGTTACCCCCCCCCCCCCACGCCGCACCGCTCACCTCCAAACTACCTGTGGTTGTTGAGCCGTTCGAGAGATCAGTGATTGGAAGAACCGGCTAGTGTCCTGGTTGCGCATGGCTACGTTCGACGGTTCGAGCGATTATCCGGAGTGGATGATTGGTATATCTTGGGCATGGAGGACACTTGCTGGCCCCAGCCTTGAATGCGATCCGCGGGCTCCGCCGGGAGGCGGCCACTCGCCATCGCACACGATCCGACCGACAGGACTTGGTCGTGGGCGGCATGGAAAGGCCCGCCTTGCGAGTCAACCTGATCTTCCACGACAACGGCGCCGGGCTCACGGCCGATGCGATGATTGTGGCATCGGTCCTGTCGACGGCAGGGATCCAGATAACCTCGTCGCCGTACCAGGCGCCGCCGGTCTGGGATCGGGCCGCGGCCCGGGCGGCCCGGTGGAGTGGCCGCCCCAGATACGACCTGAATATCTTCCTGGAGCACGTGGATCATCGGTGGTGGCCCATGGCCCGGCGCAGCATGCTGATCCCCAACCAGGAGTGGTTCTACCCCGAGTGGACGCGCCGCCTGCGGGGGTTCGACCGGGTGCTCTGCAAGACCCAGGATGGGCTCCGGATATTTCAATCGCTTGGGGCGAGGGCGGAGTTCCTTGGCTTCACATCGGAGGACCGGCGACTGCTTCCCGGGCCGCCGCGCGAGGAGGGTGTTCTCCACATCGCCGGCCGGAGCCTCCGCAAGGGGACCGTGATCGTCCTTCAGGCGTGGCAACAGCACCCCGAATGGCCCCGGCTGACGGTGGTACAACGGCCGCCGCAGGAGGGCTACCCGCTCTGGCACCCGCCGCTGCCCAACGTCACCTACCACAGCCATCGACTGTCCGATGAGGAGATCCGGGAGCTGCAGAACCGGTACTGGCTTCATATCCGTCCCTCAGAGGCGGAG
The DNA here is from genome assembly GCA_964364615.1 of uncultured Gemmatimonadaceae bacterium. Lineage (GTDB taxonomy): Bacteria > Gemmatimonadota > Gemmatimonadetes > Gemmatimonadales > GWC2-71-9 > SZUA-320. Next base: position 647 of record CAYINH010000410.1, on the reverse strand, counting down.
GGGTTCGGGCATCCCTTGGCCGAGAGCATGAGTTGTGGTGCGGTAGTCATCACTACCGATGCTCCCCCGATGAACGAACTTGTCCGGCCCGACCGGGGGATCCTGGTTCCCGCCCACCCGACCAAGCCGCAGGGACTGGTCATCCGACAGGAGGTTGAAGCACCCGCCCTGGAGGCCGCGGTGGTCCGGGCCCTTGCCATGCCGGCGTCCGAACGGGAGGAGATGGGCGGGCAGGGCCGGGCCTGGTGGGAGACGAACGACCGGGCGTTCCGGTCTCGCCTGAAGGCGGTGGTGGCTGGGGTGGGCTGACCCTCGGGGCCAGCGGCGCGACTAGGCGTCCGGCGGCAGGTGGCGTCGGACCAGGCTTGGAGCGACCAGCAACGCACCAAGGACACCCACCAGCTTGAGCCGCGGGTAGGACCGGAAGGCCTGGATCGTTCGCCGCCGGGCCTCCGGAAAGGCCCCGTGGCGGATCGCCTGCTTGGCGTGGAGCAGTTCCAACTGGGCCCGGCACCGGCGGAGCATCTGCGCGGCGGCACGACCTTCCGGACCGGTGAGCCGGTGGCGCCCAACCAGGTGTTTCACCACGGAAATATCCCGCTCGATCCTGGTGCGCTGATCGCCGGAGAGGCTTCCTTCCCGCACCC
>CAYINH010000409.1:0-2450 GCA_964364615.1 uncultured Gemmatimonadaceae bacterium | reverse complement strand
AGCTGGTGGGTTTCAAAGCGACGTTCAGTTCCAGCAGGCGCCAGTCCCGGCTCGAGATGGACGCCGGAGCGGTCAACCAGGTCAACCCAGCTATCGCCGCGGAAACGGATCACGATTGCGCCGGAGGCGAGCAGCCCGCTGACGGGCTTCCTGTCGTGAGCCAGCCCCCCGGCCGCCAAGAGTCGATGCACCCAACAGGAGAGTCGGGATCGCCAGCGGGATAAGCGGGACCGCCAGCCGGTCAATCGGCCAGGGCCATACCAGGAGAATCGCCATCGTCGCGATCGCGATGACCGGTACGGCCTCCCATTGCCGGATCAGGATCACCAGCCCCGCGAGCGCGCATGCGCCGATGATCACGGTCCACGCGATATTGTCGACGGTGGAGCCGGGCACCATCGGAAGTCCCAGGAGATCGGGAGCCGAGGACCTGGCGTAGTACCCGAGGTTGCTGAGAATCCGTTGAAAAGCGGTGGTGACTTCGCTATTGAGCGGGACCGATGCCAGGTCCTGCGCGTAGGAACGGCTGGTTGTCCCTGCGGACATGACCCGGACATAGCCGAACCATCCGCCGATCACGACGAGCGCCAATGTGGTGTGAATGGCGAGCATCCGCCACCGGCCACGCCACAGCAACCAGGCCCCGACCCCCGCGACCAGCGCGAGCCCCACGGTGCGGGTGAGGAACCCCGCCAGCGCCGAAACGATGGCCAGACCAACCCACCCCTGCCACTTGCTGCCGGCGGCCCGGAGCAAGACCCACACGGTGGCGACGCCCCAGAACGTGTAGAGGGACTCCGAGAGCATGGTACCGGCGTAGTATTGCAGGTGTGGGTTCAAGACCACGGCGCCCGTTGCAGCCACTCCAAGCCACGAGTGTCCAAGCCGACGGAGGCCATCACCCACCAGCATTGCCGTGAGTGCCAGCAATGCCAGTTGGGCACCCTGTACCTGGGTGAGACCTTCCCCGAGCGTCCACCGGATGACCAGCAGCCATGCCGGTACGCCCGGCGGGTAATGCACGTGGGCTGTTTGACCGACGAGGAATTCGTTGAGATACCGTCCCTCCCCGAGTGATCTGCTCATGAGGAGGAGGGTCAGATCGTCGTTCCCCGTCAGGACGTCGGGGGCGCGAGAGTACCAGCCCAGTGCCAGGGCGCAGATGAGGAGCACCGCGAGAGCTATCAGCTGGAGGGCGGTCCACGGTAGCGCTGAGCGTATCTGTCGATGAGCAGTCGCGGTTTCCATGGCTCCCTTCGGTGGCTCCTTGGGCAAATCATGACATGCAATTAGCGAGCCTGAGTCCACAGAACACCGCATCACCACGTTGAGTTCGGCGGTTTTGGTAGCCGGGTCCACTTGGCTACTACTCAACACGGTCGCAGCCGGCCCCAGGCAATGCATCGGAATGAAGCCCGAGTGACTGTCCGGCCCCTCGGAGCGCCAGCACCTCCCAGCGGTCGGTGGGGGTATGGGCGAACGCGAAAGGGTCCTCAATGATCGCGACCCGGCCATGCCGGAACAGGAAGTTGTGCCAAGTCATGAATCGAGGGGGCCCTCGAATCGTCGGTGAGTGGTGCTGTAACAGCGGCGAATGGACCCGCTGTTCGGACTCCAAGGCCTTCCGAATTCGATCCAGCGAGTCCGCCTCCGCTCGCTGCGTCTCCCTGGACAGCCAGTGTCGGCAGCCGCGCGGATCGAGTGCAGGCCAACACGTCGTGGGCCGCAGGATGTAAACGCACCAGTCTTGGGTGTCCAGTGTATTCTTCCAGTTGTGCTGAAAGGAATCACAGTTTCGACGACGCGCGGAGGACGGGGCGATCGTGCGTGGGTTCCTCAGGCTGCAGGGCTGAGCGTCAGACGCCATGAGTCGTCGCACTGGTCGGAAATGGCATGAAACTGGCTTTGACCCCAGACCAGCAGTGACTTTGAGCCCTAGCAGGCAGCCTTTCTCACTCGCCCATCCCCACGAGGTACCGGTGATTCCCTTGAGAGCTTCGCAGGCCGGGCGGCCCGCTCGGCTCCCAGAATCCGGCAGCAATCCGGTCGGAGGTCTCCATACAGAGCGGTACCGGCCACGGCTTCGTCGCTCCCCGATGAGGTTCTCCAGTCTGGCCGAACGGTCCCTCCGGCGGGTGGGCCAAACCTGGCTGTCCGGTCCCGTCGGCCGGTGCGCAGCGCTTGAGGCTCGAGAGTTACGGTCGTGCGATCGGTGACACCCACTCCCTCGGAAGGGCGTTCCGCTACCGGCGACGACCCAGGACCCTCCCCGCTGGGGCCGAATTCACTGCCTCTCTCCAGCTTTGCCACACTGGGCTCGGGTGAACTCATCGCGCGGGCCATCGCCTTTGTCGCAACCGCGCTGCTGACCCGCAGGCTGGGTGCGAGCGGGTTCGGTGAACTGGCCTTCGCCACCGCCATCACGAGCTATCTGGTCCTGGTCCCCAATG
>CAYINH010000408.1:0-2463 GCA_964364615.1 uncultured Gemmatimonadaceae bacterium | reverse complement strand
ACGGCGGCTTCAGCCCTGAGCTCTCCCAAGGCTATTGCCGCCTGGAAACGAAGGACAAAATCGCGATCCTGAAGCAAGTCAATCAGCTGCGGGATTGCGGGCGCGGCGAAGGGGCCGAACTCACCCAGGGCGATGATGGACGTCTGGACGTAGTCGGGGTTCCGACTGATGGTCAGCGTTTCGATGAGGAGCGGCACGGCGGCCTTGGCTTGCTCCCGGAAGGCCGGCAGGAGCCGGATCAACGCGCCGGCGGCGCGTTCCCGGTAGCGCAGGTCTTGATAGCGCAGCGCCTCGAGCACAGCCGGGATGGCCTCGCGCGACTGGCGCCCGACGCCTTTCATGTACTGCTCAAACCGGTGGAAGCGCTCATCGCGCATGAACGGCTCGGGCGGTTTCCCCGCCCAATAGGCTGCCCGCCAGGAATCGGGAGACGGGCTGATCGGATGCAGCGCGAACCAGAGCAGGACCGTCGAGGAGGCGAGCCACAGACAGCCGATGGCCCGGACGGTGTGCATCCCGCTCAGGATGAGGCTCCTGGCACTCGCCTCGTCCTTGTCCGCCAGGAAAAAGACATTGAAGATGCTCCGGCCCTTCGCCGGCGTGACCTGGCCGAACAGAAACCGCCACAGCGACAGGCTCCAGGACGATTGGGCGGCAGGACGGATTACGAGGCGGTCCGAGTCCACGGCATCCGGCGGCGCCTTGGGATTGATCTCGGCATTGCCGATGAGATAGACAGGATCCCCCGGCATCAAGGTCCGGGTGATCGAGTCGTAGCTGTCGTCCTTCTCTACGCGGCGTTTGAGCACAATCTCGCGACATCCGAACAGACTGAAGACGTCGGTGATCCAGCCCGCGCGCACCCGGCACTCCGTCGGGTCCACCAGCACCCGGCCCGTCTTGTCCTGAAGATAAAACGGGCGGAGCGTCTGCCTGGGCTGCAAGTAATCGAACATGTCCCAGGACAGCTCGATGATCGGCCCCGGTCCGGACCCTTCGCTCTGTGCCACGCCTCTCAGTTCCACAAGACCCAGGGCGACCGACCGGGCCTTGGAGGTGGGAAGGTTCTCGACCTGGCTGGCCTGCCGGAATCGCCAGAGCGCGTCCCGGTAGAGCCAGAGCGCTACAATGGCAAACCCGGCGGAGCCGACGAGTAGATCGAACGACACGCCGCCCGGCCCGGCCGCTGCAAATGCTTCAAGCGCGCCGCCCGCCGGCCTCCCCAGAAGAAAATACGCGGCCATGGCGAGCGCCTTGAGGGGTGCCGCCAGGCCGATAGTGGTCACCCATAGGACCACCACAATCAACAGAATGCCCAGCAACGGGACCTCCGGCGGGGATGTCCTGCTGAAGAGTCGAAGGGAGAGATGGAGCACCAGGAGGCCGATCGCCATCATGGGCAAGAACACAGTGAGAAACACCGGCAGGAAGATGAGACCGGCGAGGAAGGACATCGTCAGAAAGCAGGCCCGGATCGTCAGGTTGCGCAGGCTGACGTCCAGAAACCTGCCCAGCAACCGGGCGATGAAGGTATCCCGCTGGCGGCTGGGTCTTCTTTGCCACCAGTCAAACGGGACAAAGAGGGCGATAATATACGTGAGCGCGGCCAGCCCGATGATAGCGTGGAGGGTCACGCGAACTTCATCTTGACGTCCTTCTTAAGCTCCTCGGGCACTTCCAGGAAGGGATGCCGCTGATAGCTGAGCAGAACCGCCAGGATGAGATTGGGGAACTGCTCGATCGCGATGTTGTAGATGTTCACGCTGTCGTTGAAGAACTCGCGCCGGTCCGCGATGGACGACTCGACGGCGCTGACCCGCCCCTGGACCTGCAGGAAATTCTGGCTGGCCTTGAGGTCGGGATAGGCTTCCCAGACCACCTGCAGCTTTCCGAGCTGCTTATTCAATTCGTTCTCGACCCGGGTCTTCTCGTCGGTCGTCTTCGCCTGGTCATAGCCCGTGCGGAGCTTCGTGATCTGGTCCAACACCTCGCGCTCGTGCTTCATGTAGGCCGAGCAGGCGTCCACAAGCTTCGGCAGCTCGTCGTGCCGCTGCTGGAGCAGCACGTCAATGTTCTTCCAGGCCTTGCCGACGTTGTTCCGGACCTGGACGAGGGTGTTGTAGATGCTGATCCCGTAGGTGACGGACAGGAACCCGACGACAGCGATTGCGCCCCAGATGATCAACCCGGTGCCCATGTGTCAGCCTCCATGCAGCGGAGCGTTCACCTTTCACGGGAGGGCGATCTTGATGTCCCCGCCCTCCACCTTCACGTCGTAGCACGCAACCTTGATTCCGTCCTTCCCCAGGCAGGCGCCGGTCTTCACATTGTACTGCCAGCCGTGCCACGGGCAGGTGACAGTGTCGCCTTCCAGTTCGCCTTCGCCCAGCGGGCCGCCGCGGTGCATGCAGGTATTGTCGATGACATGGAACGCCCCGTCGAGGTTGAAGACGGCGTAGTCCT
>CAYINH010000407.1:0-2475 GCA_964364615.1 uncultured Gemmatimonadaceae bacterium | reverse complement strand
GCAGTCGGGATCGCCTCCTGCTGCTCCTGTGGCCGGAATCCACCGAGGCCAAGGCCCGCCACGCGCTGGCCCAACTGCTCTACCGCCTGCGGCGGGATCTCGGCACCGACGTCCTGCGCGCTGGACCGGTAGATCTGCTGATCGAACCGGCGGGCCTGAGCCATGACCTGGGCGAATTCCTGGCGGCGGTCGCGGCGGGAGAGCCGGAGCGGGCGGCGGCGATCCACACCGGTCCGTTTCTCGATGGGTTCTATCTGCCAGAGGCGGACGAATTCGAGCGCTGGGGTGAGGTCGAGCGGTCCCGGCTCGGCGAACTCGCCATGCAGTCCCTCGAGGCCGCCGGCCGCCGGGCCACGGAGGCGGGCCGGGTGTCCGAGGCCACCGACTACTGGCGTCGGCTCTGCCTCCTGGCCCCGCTCAACTCTCGGTTCGCGGTGGGCTTCATGACCGCGCTCGCGGAATCGGGCGACGCCGCGGGCGCGATGCGACACGGCCGAGCCCACGATCTGGCGTGCCGCCTGGAACTGGGCCTCCCCCCGGACCCGGCCGTCGGGGCGCTGATGACCCGACTGGCTCAGGGGGGCGGCTGGCCGTCCACCCGACCGATCCTTGCCGAGCCAGCGGCGAGTCGGCCTGAGGCGGCGGATCTTCCATCACCCGCCGTCCCGACTCCCCAGCCGACCCGCCGCCATCGATCGACCGGGCTCCTTGCGGGACTTGGAGTCCTCGTCATTGCGCTGCTGGCGCTTTGGCGATTGCCCCCGGTGCTCGGCAACCCCGGCTTTCCCGAGGGGAGCCTGCTCGTCCTGGCCGACCCGGTCGATCTGACCGGCGAGCCCGGTTTGGGGCGGGCGCTTGGGGCCGCGACGGTGGTGGGATTGCAGCGGTCCCGCCATCTCGCTCTGCTCGGGCGGGGGCGGGTGGCCGGGGCCCTCGGTCGAATGGGTTGGGCGGGCGACAGCGCCCTGACCGACTCACTGGCACTGGAGGTGGCCGCCCGGGAGAATGCCCGGGCGGTGTTTGCGCTGACGGTCTCGAAGGTGAGCGATACCTATCTGTTGACCGGGCGACTGCTGTCGCCCACCGATGGCAGGGATCTGGCGGTGCACCAGGTCACCGTCACCGACCTTGACGACATGGTGGCCGGGCTCGACCGTCTGCTCCGGCAGGTTCAGGCCAGCGCCGGGGATTCCCGCGCCTACCGGGACAGTCTCCCAACCCTGCCCCTGGTCACCACCCGGTCGCTGGAGGCCCTCAAACTGTACGCCGAGGCCGGGGAATCATGGCGCCGACTGCGCTACGACCGGGCGGGGCAGCTCTACCTGCGTGCCATCGAAGTCGATTCGGAGTTCGCCCTGGCCCATGTCGCTCTCGGGTCTTTCTACGCCTTCAGCAACAACCGCCCCGCCGCGGACAGCCACTACGCCAGGGGTGAGCAGCTTCGGAACCGGCTGACCCTGCGGGAGCAACTGCTACTGGACAGCAGGTTGGCCACGGCGCGAGGCGACCTCGCCGGGGCGATTCTGTTTGACCTGACACTGGCCGAGCGGTATCCATCCCGAGACACCTGGTACAACTACGGGACCGGGTTGCTTCAGGTCGAGCGCTGTAGCGAGGCCATCCCGGCCTTCCAGCGCTCCCTGGCGTTTGATTCGACCGCGGTCAACAGCTACCTGAACCTGGCGACGTGCTACAAGATCCTGGGGGACAACCGTCTCGCCCTGGACGCGTACGCGGCGGCGGAACGGATCGATTCGACGGCCCTGGTGAGCTTCAACATCAACCATGAATGGGGAGGCACCCTGGTCCGCTTGGGCCGGTACGCCGAAGCGGAGGCGGCATTTTCTCGGATGCTCGTCCGGAACAGCGACGCCGATCGGGCGCGGGGGCACCGGTCGCTGGCCTACCTCGCGATGCTGCGGGGCCAGTACCGCGGAGCGGTCGACCATCTCACCGCCGCCGTCGCCCTGACGCAGGACGAGAGCTCCTTCTTTCCCAGGCTGCGCAACCAGACGCTACTCGCCGAGGCCTTCCTGATTCGCGGGGCGCGGGAGTCCGCGACACAGGAGTTGGACCAGGCGCTCCGTCTGGCCGGTTCCCACAGTATCGATCCGAGGATGCTGGCACTGCTGGGCCGGGTGCTGGTGCGCGCGGGTCGGATCCAGGATGCGGGCGGGGTCCTCGCGCGCATCGATCGGGAAATCCAACCTGGCAATCCGGCCGACCAGAGCGCCCGTGGGCTGCTGTTCGCCGAGCTGGCGCTGGCGCGAGGGGCGCCGGAGCAGGCGTTCGAGGCCCTTCGGCGGGACATCGATCCGGGTTTCGCTGGTTGGCGGGAGGGGTTGTGGGGACGGACCCTCGGGCAGCGCGGCGTGGTGGACTCCGCACTGACCGCCTTGGCGGCGTTCGCCGGAGGGGACGAGTTCGGGGTGGATTTCCAGGCCGACTGGATCCTGGCGCCGCTTGATGTGGCCC
>CAYINH010000406.1:0-2503 GCA_964364615.1 uncultured Gemmatimonadaceae bacterium | reverse complement strand
GAGCGGAGTGTCGATGGCATCACGGGTGGTCCCGGCCACCGGAGAGACAACCACCCGTTCTTCTCCGATCAGCCGGTTGGTGATCGAACTCTTCCCGACATTCGGCCGGCCAATTATGGCGACCCCGACCGTCTCCTCGTCCTCCTCCGGGTCCTTCTCCGGGAACCGGGCCACAATCGCATCGAGCAGGTCCCCGCTGGCCTTCCCCACCGCGGCCGAGATGCCGATCGGCACGCCCAGGCCCAGCGAATGGAACTCATGTTCGGCGGTGGTATTCGGGAGGTCGTCGAGCTTGTTCACCGCCACCAGCACGGGGCGACCGGACCGACGCAGCAACTCGGCGATGGCCGCGTCGATCGGGTGGAGCCCGGCCTGACCGTCCACCACCAGGACAATGGCGTCCGACTGCTCAAGGGCCGCCTCGACCTGCTTTCGGATGGCCCGGTCCATGGAGTCGTTCGAGTCCGGCACCAGGCCGCCGGTATCGACCAGCCAGAAGCTGCGCCCGGCCCATTCGCCGGAACCGAAATGGCGGTCACGGGTGGTGCCAGCCTCGGCGGACACGATCGCGGGTCGGCCTCCGAGCAGCCGGTTGAAGAGGGTGGACTTCCCCACATTGGGGCGCCCGATGATTGCAACTGTCGGGCGACTCACAGGGTCGACGCCTCCAGGGCGTCGCTGAAGGTCTTGGACAGAATGACCGGCATGGAGACTCCAGCCTGGAGTGCCTCCAGGGTCAGGTCATCAATGAACAGCCCACGGTCATTGACCGACTCCCCGGGAAGCAGGGCGAGATCCAGATCGAACCGACCCCGCAGCGTCTCCAGCAACGCCTGCCCGGGGAGCAGTCCGGCGGTGGTTACCCGAGGCCCGAACAGGGAATTCACGACGGAGATGAGATCGAAGTGTGCCCCGCTCGCCTCGGCCAGTGGGGCCAGGACCTCCGGCATCAAGCGCGCCATCGAGGTCCCCGTCAGGACACCGATCCTCTGGCCGCGCCAGGCGGTAAACCTGTCCTTGGCCTTCGCTACTTCCCGTTGCAGAAACCTGACGGAGCCCACGCCATTCTCGACCTGGTCGAAGTCCTCATAGACCTCGGCGGGTGGCAGCGTCAGATCGGCCCGGAGGTACAACTCATCGGCCCCGTATGCCCAGTGATGACCCCGGTCGGCCATCGCCTTGGCGCTCCACCGTTCCACCTCACGCACCGCCGCCCAGCACTCCTCGGTCGTGGGCTCCCGGACCCGGGAGTGCTTGCTGAATTCGGTGAGCCCCACGGGCACCACCGAGACGGACAGCACGGCCGCGCCGAACTGGTAGAGATCGGAAAGGGTCTGGGTCAGCACCGGACCGTCGTTCACCCCGGGCGACATCACCACCTGGGTGTAAAAGCTGATCCCGTGGCCGGAGAGGTATCGGAGTTGCTCCATGACATCGGGGGCACTGGGGTTCCTGAGGAGCCACCGACTCACCACCAGATCAGTGGCGTGCACCGAGACGTACAGCGGTGAGAGCCGATACTCGATGATCCGTTCGAGATCCTTGTCCTTCAGGTTGGTCAGGGTGGCGAAGTTGCCGTACCGGAAGGAGAGCCGGTAGTCGTCATCCCGAATGTACAGCACATCCCGCAGCCCCTCGGGGAGGCCGTCGACGAAGCAGAAATCGCAGCGGTTGCCGCAGCGCCGGATCCGGGCGGGCTCCAGGTCAAGCCCGAACGACTGGTAGGCCGGTCGTTCGATGTCGAACTCGATCTCTTCGCCATCGGGGAGCCGCACGTGCAGCAGGAACTCGTCCTCCGCGGTCAGGAACTCCCAGTCGAGGAAGTCCTCCAGCTCCCGGCCATTGACCGTCAACAGGTCGGTTCCGGCAACGATCCCCAGCTCTTCGGCGATCGATCCCGCCGCAACCCCGCTAACTTTGACCATAGTAATGGGGAAAGATGACCCTATCAGGCTGTCATTGCAAGACTTACCACCTCAGACATTACCTGATCACTGAAGAACCCGCCCCAGCCGGGCGGGAAACGGCTCGATCGTCCCGCGCGATCCAGTCGCAGGGCACCCAACAGAAACGGCCGCCGGGATCGGCGGCCGTCGGTATCCGTGGAACAGAGCAACTGCAGAGCGGGCGACCGGGCTCGAACCGGCGACGTCCAGCTTGGGAATGGGCGCTGCAACCTTGTGCGAAGTTACGCCGAGTTGCCGTAACTTGTCAAATCGCCGCAGGTTAGCGCCGTCTCCTCGCCGCGTTCCTTGCTCTAGTTCCTGCGGGTTTTGGGGAGTTGGCGGGTGTTTGTGGTACCAGTTGTGGTACCATGCGCCAGCCGACGGCGAAGCCGGCGGGCTTCCCGTCGCAATCGAGCGAGCTCGAGGCGCTGCTCGTCCCAGAGCACCGTGTCGAACGCCTCCAGATAGGCTTCTCTGGCCCGCTGGACGAGCGCAGGCGTGCGGAACACGCGCACCACGGCCCCGAGGGCGACGTGCTTGCACAGGGCCTTCTGGCT
>CAYINH010000405.1:0-2512 GCA_964364615.1 uncultured Gemmatimonadaceae bacterium | reverse complement strand
AGGAGGGCGCGCTGTCCCTCGGTCAGCGAGAGACTGGTGGCCGGACTCCACCACAGTTCGATCCGGGTGGCGGACCGGTTCACGTGCTGGCCCCCCGGCCCGCCGCCTGCCGTGGCCCGGAACTCGAACTCGCTCAGCGGGATACTGAGGGTCGGGGTGACCGCTACGAAGTCGTCGCCCGTCATGCTCTAACCAAAGCCACCCGCCGGGGTCCGGCGCAACCGCGCCGCGTTCCCGGAACCCCGGCCCGGGGTTATGATTGCACCATGTCGGAGATCGCGCCGCTCGAGCGGTACCTTGACGGCCTTGGCCGGGTGCTGTTGGGCTTTTCCGGAGGGGTGGACTCATCCCTGCTCGGAGTGGTCGGGTCGCGGGCCTTGGGCGCCGGGCGGTTCCTGGCGGTCATGGGGATCAGCCCGTCCTACCCCGCGGCCCAGCGCCAGCAGGCCCGGGATCTCGCCAGTCGATTCTCGATCCCTGTTCAGGAGATCGAGACCCACGAGCTGGAAGACCCGCGGTATGTGGCCAACCCCACCAACCGCTGCTATTTCTGCAAGAGTGAGTTGTGGCATCGCCTGGGTCCGCTCGCCCGGGAGCACGGCTTCGATACGATCATCGACGGCACCAACGCCGACGACCTGGGAGAACACCGTCCGGGCGCCCGCGCCGCGGACGAACGAGGCGTTCGCTCGCCACTGGCCGAACTCGGCTGGAGCAAGGCGGCGGTCCGCGACGCGGCCCGGCAACTCGAGATCCCCATCTGGGACGCCCCCGCCCAACCCTGTCTCGCCAGCCGGATTCGGTATGGCCTGGAGGTCACTCCGGTGCGGCTGCACCAGGTCGAGCAGGCCGAAGTTTTCCTCCGCGGGGTCGGAGTTCGGGGGAACTTGCGCGTCCGACATCTCGGGACGGCCGCCAGGCTCGAGGTCGAGGCTGAGGCCCATGGTCTGCTGACCGGGCAGTGGACCGAGATCGAGCAGCGCCTGCTGGCGCTCGGGTTTGATCGAGTTGAGCTGGATCCTGCCGGGTACCGTCGAGGGGGTCTCCTGGTTCTTGCGGGGGTGACCTGATGCGTCTCTTCGCAGCGGTTCCGCTCTCCCCGGCGGCGCTCGGCGCCGCCAAGAGCACCCTGCAGCGCCTGGAGGCGGAGGGATGGCCGGTGCGCTGGGTTCGTGAGGCGGGGTTGCATCTGACACTCAAGTTCTTTGGTGAGGTCACGGCCGATCGGCTGGACACCATCGCCGAGATGGTCGGGTTTTCCCTGGACGGGGTCGCCCCGATGCCGATGCGGATTACCGGCGCCGGGGTCTTCCCCGGTCCCAGCCGCCCACGGGTGATCCGGCTCGACGTGGCGGCCGGCCCCGAGCTGGAGCTGCTGCAGGATCGGCTGGAACGGGGCGGGGAGCGGATCGGCTTTCCCCCGGAGGGCCGGCCGTTTCGGCCCCACGTCACCCTGGGGCGCCTCAAGGAGGGGCAGCGCCTGCCGAGGGATGCCATGGGGATCATCGAAGCGATTGCCGGGCAGCCGGAATTCCTGGCCGATCGGGTTGTGCTCTACGAGAGCGAGCTTGGTTTCGGCGGGCCCCTGTATCACGCCCGGGCCGACTTCTCTCTCACCTGACCGGTCCATTCCCGTGAGCATTCGTCTGCTGATTGTCGATGACGAGCCCGGCGTCCGGGACGCCATACGGCAGGTGCTGGAGTTCGAGGGGTACGAGGTCCGTGGAGTCGGCTCCGGTGGAGAGGCGCTGACGGTCTACCCCGGCTTCCGACCGCACCTGGTCTTCCTGGACGTGAAAATGGCCGGGTTGGACGGGTTGGAGACGCTGTCCCGACTCCGGGAACTTGACCCCCAGGCCCAGGTGGTGATGATCTCGGGCCACGGAACCGTGGCCACGGCGGTCCAGGCCACCCAACAGGGTGCCTTTGACTTCCTCGAGAAGCCACTCGACACGGACCGCCTCCTGGTCACCATCCGGAACGCGCTGGACCGGAGCGTGTTGTTGTCGGAGAATGAGCGACTCCGGGAATCGGTGGACGAGCGCTACGCCATGGTCGGCCAGAGCCAGGTGCTCCAGGCGGTCTGGGAGACCATCGAGAAGGTCGGCCCCACCACTGCCCGGGTGCTTATCACCGGGGAGAATGGCACCGGGAAGGAGCTGGTGGCCCGGGCCATCCACGATCAGTCCCCGCGCCGGGATCGCCCATTCATTGAGGTTAACTGCGCCGCGATTCCCTCCGAGTTGATCGAGAGCGAGCTGTTCGGGCACATCAAGGGCTCGTTCACCGGTGCGGTCACCGAGCGAGCCGGCAAGTTCGAGCTGGCCCATGGCGGTACCCTCTTCCTCGACGAGGTCGGCGACATGTCGCTCGGGGCTCAGGCCAAGGTGCTCCGGGTGCTCGAGGAGGGCCTGGTGACCCGGGTGGGTGGGAGTCGTCCCGTCCAGGTCGACGTCCGGGTGCTGGCGGCCACCAACAAGCAGTTGGAGGACGAGATTGCGGAGGGGCGGTT
>CAYINH010000404.1:0-2519 GCA_964364615.1 uncultured Gemmatimonadaceae bacterium | reverse complement strand
CGTCTTCCTTGATCCGCTTCACCAGCCCGAGGCCGGCTTCGCCGCCGCTGGTTTCCAGCACCAGCAGATCCCAGGCCTCGGTGTCGAGCGGTCCGAACAGCGATTCGTCGGTGGAGGTGGAGGTGACCTGATAGTCGTGTTCGGTCAGGATCCAGGTCAGGGTCCGGCCGAAGGCCGGGTCATCGTGGGCGAAGAGAATCCGGGCGGAGGACGGCATCTAGCCGACCAGTTCGTGGAACCGGGCGGGATCGACGTTGCCACCCGTCAGCACCAGCGCCGTCGGCGAGGTCGGCCGGAACTTGCCGGACTGCAGCGCTGCGACCGGGACCGCGCCGGAGGGCTCCACCCGCAGACCGCATTCCCAGAACAGGAGCTTCATCGCCGTCGCGATCTCCTCGTCGGTTACCGGCACCGCTTCCCGGACCACCGGTGCAATGTACTGCCAGGTCAGCCGGCCGACCGACAGCGGGAGGAGGCCGTCGGCGATGCTGCGGGCCTCGGCGATCGGGGTCGGGGCGCCCGCGGCCAGTGCGGCGGACAGCTTGGGGGCTCCGGTCGGCTCCACGCCGACCAGCCGTACCGTCGGGCGGAGGGCAGAGACCGCGCATGCGGTTCCGGCTAACAGCCCGCCACCACCTATCGGCGTCAGGATGGTGCCAATCTCGGGGTTCGCGTCCAGAATTTCCAGTCCACAGGTGGCTTGGCCCAGGATGACGTTGGGGTCGTCGTAGGGAGGGACCAGGGTGAGACCCTCGGTCTGGGCCAGTTCGTCGGCCTTGGCCGACCGGGCGGTGGCCACCGGTGGCACGAAGACCACCTCGGCTCCCTGACTCCGGACCGCGTTCACCTTGACCAGTGGAGCGGTCTCCGGCATCACGATGACGGCCCTGAGACCGAGCTGTTTGGAGGTGAAGGCCACCGCCTGTCCGTGGTTGCCGCTCGAGTGGGTGACGATCCCCCGGGACCGGGCTTCCGGGGAGAGCCGTCCGACCGCGGTCCAGGCGCCGCGGACCTTGAAGGCCCCGATCGGCTGGAACTGCTCGCACTTGAGCCAGACCGGCACTCCGGTCAGCCGGGAGAGCGGGGTACACTCGACCAGTGGGGTGGGCGGGGCCACCGCCCGAAGGTGGGCGGCGGCGGCCCGGAGTTCCGCCACAGTGGGGTACTCCCAGGCCAGGGTGGTCACTCTAGCTGGAAGCCTCGGCGGGGCTCTCGGGCGCCTCGTCCCCGGTCGGGTCCTCGATGCCCTCGTCGTCCTCCTTGACCACCCGTGCCACGTCCACCACCAGGTCGCCCTCATCGAGGTGCATGACCCGGACCCCCTGGGTGTTGCGGCCGATGATGCTGATCCCGGCCACCGGCACCCGGATCAGCACCCCGGCCCGGGTGATCAGCATCAACTCGTCCTCGGGGATCACTTCCTTGAGGGCGATGCAGTTGCCGGTCTTGCTGGTGCAGTTGAAGGTGATGATCCCCTTGCCGCCCCGCTTCTGAATCCGGTATTCGCCGAGTCCGGTCCGTTTGCCGTAGCCCTTGTCAGAGACCACCAGCAGGGGGGAATCGCGTCGGACGACGACCATCCCGATCAGCGCATCGTCGTCCTTGAGGTCGATCCCCTTGACCCCCGCGGTGGCCCGGCCCATCTCCCGGGCGTCGCCTTCATGGAACCGGATGCTCTGGCCCAGGCGGGTGGCGAGCACCACGTCGTTGTTCCCCTCCGTCACCTGAACGTCGATCAGCTCATCGCCCTCGGCGATGTTGATGGCGTTGATCCCGGTGGTCCGGACGTTCCCGTAGGCCGAGAGCACCGTTTTCTTGATGGTCCCGTTGCGAGTGGCGAACATCAGCCACTGGTCGTCGCCGAAGGTCCGGACCGGGACCAGGGCGGCGATCCGCTCCTCGTTGGAGATGCTGATGCACTGGATGACCGGCTTGCCGCGCGCGGCGCGGCCGCCTTGCGGGATCGCGTGGACCTTGAGCCAGTACACCTGACCGGTGTTGCTGAAGAACATCACGTAGTCGTGGGTGCTGGCGATGAACAGGTGCTCGATCCAGTCGTCCTCTTTGGCGGTGGCTCCCATCAGGCCGCGGCCGCCCCGGCGCTGGCGCCGGTAGGTGGAGACCGGAATCCGCTTGATGTAGCCCGACCGGGAGATGGTGATCACCATGTCCTCTTCGGCGATCAGATCCTCGATCTCGAAGTCGGCCTGGTCGGGGATGATCTCGGTCCGCCGGTCGTCGCCGTAGGTCCTGGCGATCTCCTTCATCTCGTCGATCAGGATGCCGGTTCGCCGGACGCTCGAGGCCAGGATCTCCCTGAGGTCGGCGATCAGGGCGCGGACTTCGGCCAGCTCGGCCTCCAGCTTGTCGATCTCCAGGCCGGTGAGCTTGGCGAGCCGCATGTTGAGGATCGCTTCGCTCTGCTTCTCGGAGAACTTGAACTTCTTCCGGAGCCGTTCGTCGGCTTCGTCGGTGGTGGCCGAACCCCGGATGATCTTGATCACTTCGTCGATGTTGTC
>CAYINH010000403.1:0-2538 GCA_964364615.1 uncultured Gemmatimonadaceae bacterium | reverse complement strand
TATCTCGGGCGGGGCTATCCCCGCCGGGGGCCCCACCCCCGGCGCGGGGGGGCCCGGGGGCCCCCCGGTCGCCGCGTGATGGCCAGCCCATGACCCCTTTGGATCTGGCCGTCATCGGCAGCTACCTGATGGTGACCCTGGGGTTGGGGCTGTGGATCTCCCGGCGCCAGTCCTCGTCCTCGGACTACTTCCTGGGCGCCCGGAATCTGCCGGCGTGGGCCATCCTGCTGTCGATCGTCGCAACCGAAACCTCAGCCCTGACGGTGATCTCGATCCCCGGAGTGGGTGCCCGGGGTGATCTGACTTTTCTGCAGATCACCTTCGGCTACCTCATCGGCCGGATGGCGGTGGCGTGGTGGCTGCTCCCCGGCTACTTCCGCGGAGAACAGGAGACGGCCTACGCCCGGCTCGAATCCCGCTTCGGTGGAGAAACCCGCCGAGTGGTCTCGGCCACTTTCCTGGTCACCCGGTTCCTGGGCGATGGGGTCCGGATTTTCGCCGGCGCCATTCCCATCGCGCTGGCCACCGGGTGGAGTCTTGCAGCGTCAATCCTGGTGATGGGGCTGGTGACCCTGGCCTACACCTGGCTGGGCGGCCTCAAAGCGGTAATCTGGGCCGACGTGGTCCAGCTCATGGTCTACCTGAGCGGTGGCGCTGCTGCCCTGGCCATCGCGGTCTCGATGGCCGGCGGCGTGGAACAGACCTGGACCCTGGCCGCAGCGGCCCACAAGTTACGAGTGCTGGTCCCGGAGTTTTCCTTCAGCACGACCTACACCCTTCTGGGCGGACTGGTAGGCGGCGGGATGCTCTCCGCCGCGTCCCACGGCACCGATCATCTGATCGTCCAGCGGCTGCTGGCGACCCGATCGCTCCGGGATGCCCGGGTGGCCCTGATCGGCAGCGGGGTGATGGTCATTCTCCAGTTCCTCCTGTTTCTGCTGATCGGCGTCGCCATCTGGGCAGCCGGCCAGGCCCCTGACGGCGTCCACCCGGACACCCTCTTCCCGGCCTTCATCATGGCCCACCTCCCGGTCGGGCTCCGCGGACTCCTGATTGCGGGGATCCTGGCGGCGGCGATGAGCACGATCAGTTCCTCGATCAACGCCCTGGCCTCCTCGGTCACCTACGACTTCTACGCCAGCCGGACCGGGCGGACGGACCCGGTGCACCTGCTCAAGGTGGGGCGGCTGGTGACCGTGGTCTGGGGCTTCGCTCTGACCGGCGCGGCACTCGGATTCGCTGCGGCGTCCACCCGACTGGACACCCCGGTGGTGATCCTCGCGCTGTCCATCGCGTCGATCACCTACGGTGGGCTCCTGGGGACCTACCTGCTGGCCCTGCGATGGCCCCGGGCCCGCGGTCGGGATGTGGTGCGCGGGGTGGCGCTCTCGGTGGCCATCATGCTGGTGGTGGTGTTTGCTCGACAACTCGCCGCGGCGGGATTCCCCCTGCTCGGACCGCTGGGCGGCCTCGCGTGGCCCTGGTACGTCCCCCTCGGGACGGTCCTCACCTTGGGGGTCGCCATCATCTCCTCGCTGACCGGGCGAGGCACCCTGGAGCCCACACCATGACCGTGATCGTCGGGGCCGATGCCGGTGGCACCAAGACGGTGGCTGCCGTTTCGGTGGACGGACAGGAAGTGGCCCGGGTCACCGGCCCCGGTGGCGCGGTGCGGCCGGGCCGGGCCATGACCGCGGGATCGGTGATCGGGGCGGTGGTGCGGCAGGGCCTCAACCAGTCAGGGAAGCTCCGGGCCCAGATCCTGGTGGTGGGCGCCGCGGGTGTGGGGCGGGAGGACGAGCGGGTGGCGCTCCGGAACGCGCTCCGGCTGGAAGACCTGGCGGACCGCCTGGTGGTGGTGACCGACCTGGAGGTGGCCCGGGAGGCGGCGTTTGGCGACGCTCCCGGGATCGTCCTGCTGGCCGGCACCGGGAGCGTCGCCGCGGGCCGGTTCCCGGACGGGTCCATCCAGCGGCAGGGCGGCTATGGCTGGCAGATGGGGGATGAGGGAAGCGGGTACGCCCTCGGCAAGGCGGCCCTGGCAGCGGTGGGGCGAAGGTACGACGGCCGCGGACCGGACACTCGCCTCACTGCGGCGGTCGCCGAGCAGACCCTGACCGGTGATCACGACGCTCTGGTCCGATGGTCGGTGACGGCGGGGCCCGCCGAGGTGGCCGGCGTGGCGCGCGCAGTGCTGGGGGCGGCGGAGGAGGGTGACGCCGTGGCGATCGACATTCTGTCGGCCGAGGCCGGGTCCCTGGCTCGGTTGGCGATCGCCCTGGTCGGACGCTGGCCGGGCGACGGCCCGGTGGAGGTGGCCCTGGGAGGAAGCCTGCTGCGACCAGGACCCTACCGCGACCTGGTCGATGCGGCGCTCGGTGCCCACCCCCGGCTCCGACCCCATCCTGGCACCCCGGATGGAGTGGAGGGCGCCCTCCGGATTGCGACCCGCGCCCTCGCCGAAGGACCCCGCTAGGCCACCGCTAGGCCCAATGCTGTTCAGTTAGGGTGGTCGCCGACGGCTCCAGGCGCGCGGAC
>CAYINH010000402.1:0-2540 GCA_964364615.1 uncultured Gemmatimonadaceae bacterium | reverse complement strand
TGGAGGGGATTCGCTTGTCTGCCGCAGGCAGCCGCGCTATTGTGCCGGAGAATCCCGGTCAATCCTGACCGACCCTGGGGGGGGCATGATCACCGGTTTGGGCCGTATCCGCCGTAACTTCCGCGACCTGCACTACGGGCAGGCGCTGCTTCGCGCCATGGACGACCGCCCGCTCCAGTGCAGTCTGTACGTCACCGACCGCTGCAACCTGGATTGCGGGTACTGCACCGAGTACGACAACTCCGCCCCCCACCCGGCCACCGAGGACCTGAAGCAGTGGCTGACCAAGATCCGGTCGCTGGGCACCGCGCGCATTGCCCTGGTGGGTGGTGAACCGCTGCTCCACCCCGACATCGTGGAACTGGTCCGCTTTGCCAAGGGGCTCGGCATGGCCACCAGCCTGACGACCAACGGCTTTCTGCTCTCCGAGTCCCTCGTCGCGGCGCTGGAGGATGCAGGCCTCGAGGTCATGCAGATCTCCATCGACCGGGTCACCCCGTCACCGGTGACCCGCAAGTCCCTGAAGACCATCGAGCGCAAGGTGGAGTTGCTGCGAGGGTCCCGGATCAAGCTCCACCTGACCGGGGTGATCTGCGCGGACACGGCGGACGAATGTGAGCAGGTACTCGAATTCGGCCTCTCGCGGGGGATCCCCACCGAGTTGCGGCTGGTGCACGCCGGTCCCGACGGTACCATGCATGTCGATCCGGGCGAACGGGCTCGGGTCCGGGGCCTGATTGAGCGGATGATCGAGCGCAAGCAGCGGGGCGAGGCCATCCACACCACCCGGGCGCTTCTCGACTACCAGCTGGGATTGATCGATGGAGTGGACCAGCAGGAAGCCTGGACCTGCAGCGCCGGGCACAAGCTGTTCTTCGTCTCGGCCAGGGGCAAGTTCCTCGAGTGTTCGATGCGGCACACCGAGCGGGACATCATGTCGATGACCCTCGAGGACCTGAAGCCCTACTCCCGGAAAAAGGAATGCCAGGAGGGGTGCGGCGTCTACTGTGCGATCGGCGTCTCGCTGTTCCGCAGCAACCCGCTCCAGTACCTGCGCGGGGAGATCGTGCCCCGGGTCCGGCAGACCTGGCTTGAGCTCCTGGGGCGAAGCGGCCGCCATCCCTCTGTCCTGGCCAGGCAGGCCGAGACGGAGCGACGCGCCCTGCCGGTCCTGCCGTTCGACCCGTCACGCAGCCCAGCGCCCCCCGCTCCGCTCTGAGCGGTTTCCCCCAATCCGCTCCGCTGGTTCGCGGTCCGGACCTCTCCCGAACCCACCCGTGACAGCCGCTGACACCGGTCGGGACACCGCCGACATGGCCCGCGGGGCGATGGCGAATTTCGGGGGCATGGTCTTTCGTCTCCTCAGTGTGGTGTTCCTGGTGGTGGTCGCCCAGCTCTTCGGTGCTGAGATGACCGGTCTCTACCTGGTCTCCCTGGCGGCGGTGGATACCGGCTACAACCTGGCGGCCCTCGGGGTGGACCGGAGCGTGCTGACCCGCGCTGCCCGGCACCATGCGGTCGGCGACCTGCCCGGACTCCACGCCGAGGTTGCCCGGGCGCTCTGGATCGGTACCGGCGGGGCGATCACCCTCATGGTGCTGCTCCTCGCCCTGGCAGGACCGGTGGCCGAGCAGGTGTTCGCGAAGCCGCAACTGGCCGATCCGCTTCGGGTGATGGCCCTCGCCTTGCCGTTCTGGGGAGTGGCCGCGGTCCTGCTCGGGGCCACCCGGGCCCTGCGCCTGATGCGATACCAGATTCTCGCCAAGAACCTGGTCGAACCCGTCATCCGGCTTGCGGTGGCCCTGACCGCCTGGTGGACAGCGGCGGGCCTGGTCGGCCTGGCCGCGGCCGTGCCACTCGCCGCGCTGGCCGGCGCGGTGGCGGCGACCATATTCTTTGGCCGGGTGCTCTCGCTGCCGATGCTCGGACAGGCGCTCCGGTCGACCACCGGGCTGGGGGAAGCACTGCGCTTCACGGCCCCGATCGGCCTCAACGATCTGGTGAACCAGCTGATCCGCCGGGCGGACCTTCTCCTGGTGGGCCGCTACCTGCCGCCCGCCCTCGTGGGAGCCTACGGGGCCGCCGCGGAGGCGGTGTCACCCGTCAAGCTGATCCGCCAGGGCTTCGACCCGATCGTCCTCCCGATCCTGGCCGGTGCGCGCGAGGCCCGGGATCACACCCGGATGGCGATGCACTTCAGGGACGTGACGCGCTGGATTCTGATCCTGGACCTCGCGGTCCTGGGGGTGGTCGTCCTGGCCAGTGGCTCGATCATGGGGATCTTCGGCCCGGAATTTGGGGTTGCAGCCGTGGCACTGGCGGTTCTAGCTGGGGCAACCGTCCTGAACGGGGTCCTCGGGGTCTCGGAGCTCTTCCTCCTGATCGACCGTCCGTGGGTCAACCTGGCCACTGCGGTCGGGACGCTCGCGATCCAGGCCACGCTGCTGGTGGTGCTGGTTCCCAGCCACGGGCTGCCCGGTGCGGCCCTGGCCACCCTCATCGCGGCGGCCGTTTCAAACCTGGTCCGGCTCGGGTTGGTC
>CAYINH010000401.1:0-2558 GCA_964364615.1 uncultured Gemmatimonadaceae bacterium | reverse complement strand
ACGAGGAACAGGTCGGCGAGGTCTTCGTTCGGATCAACAGCAAGGGCAAGACCCTCAATCAGTCCGACTTCATCCTGACCCTGATGTCGGTCTTCTGGGATGACGGCCGCAAGGCACTCGAAGAGTTCTGCCGCTCGACGCACATCGCGCCAAAGGATAGGCCTTCTCCAGCAAACGATTTCATTGATCCGCTACCGGATCAATTGCTGCGGGTCAGTGTTGGCATCGGTTTTAATCGGGCGCGCCTCAAGCATGTGTATTCGCTACTCCGAGGGCGTGACCTGGAGTCTGGCACAGTCACGACTGAACAGCGGGAGAAACAGTTTGGAGTCCTGAGAGACGCCCAGCACGATGTGTTGAACCTGCAGTACTGGCATGACTTCCTCTCAATCCTTCCAGTTGCCGGCTACCGGCACGGGCGGCAAATCACCTCAGAAATCGCAGTACTAATGGCGTACACTCTGTATCTCATCGGCCGTCGGCGATTCAAGGTCGACCCGTTCGAGCTCAAACAAGTCATCGCTCAGTGGTTCTCGATGAGCGCACTTACGTCACGCTACACGGGTGGCTCGCCAGAGTCACTCATGGAGCGGGATCTCGTGGCGCTGCGAGATATGAGCACCACCGAAGAGTTTCTGAAGTGGCTTAGAGCCAATATCGCGGTTGAGCTGACGCCCGACTATTGGTCCATCTCCTTACCCAACAAGCTCAAGACTTCGGCCGCACGTAGCCCGGCGTTGTTTGGCTACTACGCAGCTCTGGCAATCCTAGACGCCAAGGTACTCTTCTCGAAGAAAAAGGTGGCCGATTTGCTGAGTGGGTCGTTCGACGGGACTAAGAAGGCGGTCGAGCGCCATCATTTGTTCCCAAGGGCATACCTGAAGGAGACATTCAGCATCACCAGTAACTCACAGATCAATCAGATTGCGAACTTGGCCCTTGTCGAATGGGACGACAATGGTGCGATCTCCAAGTCTGCCCCGGCGAAATACGGGCCGGAATACGCCGGCCGCTTTTCAGGCAAGGAACTCGCGGAAATGTATTACTGGCACGCACTTCCGCCCGATTGGCACCAGCTGACATACGAACAACTGCTGGAGCAACGGGTCAAGCTCATGGCCCGCGTTATCCGGGACGGGTTCCTCAAGCTCTCCGCACGAGAGGTGACCGAAACCAAAGGGACTTCGGTGCTCACGCAGCTTCAGGCCGGCGAAGGTCCGCATCTAGAGTACAAGTCCACGCTGAGGACAAACCTGCATACCGACCAGCCGGACCCCAAGATTGAGCTGGCAGTGCTCAAGACCATCGCTGGGTTCCTAAACACCGACGGCGGGACCCTCCTAGTTGGGGTCGATGACGCCGGCAACGCATTGGGACTTGAATCCGACGGGTTTCCGAGCGAGGACAAGCAGACCTTGCACCTAGTCAATCTTATCAGGGACCGACTCGGGGCTCACAATGCCATGTACCTCGAGACCCACTATGACTCGCACGACACCAAGCGGCTGTTGGTGGTGAGCTGTCGCCAAGCTTCAAAGGCGGTCTTCGTGAAGGATGGTCAGGCGGAGCGCTTCTACACCCGCGTGCTCTCGGCTACACAGGAACTTCAGGGATCGCACATGCAGCACTATATCGAGGAACGGTTCGGGTAAGCGCGTGGTGGTCCGAAGGCCCTTGTCACTGTCATGAAGGTATGGCTCGCAGGCCTAGACAGACTGGATAGTCACAAACCACCCGATAGGGCTATCATCAAGACCCAGCCCCCTCTCCATGCGCGAGGCGATCGACGGCCTCCTAGTTTGCGGCCTCCCGCGTGACCGGCCAAGGAGGCGGCGACCGTCACCCCTCCCCGTCTGCACCCAGTGTCCGGGCCAGCCCCTCGAACTCCTCCAGGGCCGCCCGCAACTCATCCACGATCTCCCCCGCCAGGACCTCCGGGGCTGGCAGGTCGGCCGAACTGGCCAGCGAGTCGTCGCGGAGCCAGAAGATATCCAGTGAGGCCTTGTCCCGGGCGATCAGCTCGTCGTAGCTGTACCCCCGCCACCGGCCCTCGGGCTTGGCCT
This sequence comes from uncultured Gemmatimonadaceae bacterium, assembly GCA_964364615.1. Taxonomy (GTDB): domain Bacteria; phylum Gemmatimonadota; class Gemmatimonadetes; order Gemmatimonadales; family GWC2-71-9; genus SZUA-320. The sequence continues at coordinate 495 of CAYINH010000401.1, read as the reverse complement.
CGCTCCAGGTGGCCTTGCGCTCATGGCGGTTGGCGGGATGGTAGCAGGCCACGAACTCATCCAGATCAGCCCGGGTCAGGGGACTGGTCTTCAGGGTGAAGTGCTTGTTGGTCCGGAGGTCATAGATCCACAGCTGCTTCGTCCACGGGGTGGCGCTGCCCGGCTTCTTCTCGAAGAAAAGCACGTTGGCCTTGACCCCCTGGGCATAGAAGATCCCGGTGGGGAGCCGGAGCAGGGTGTGGACCTCGCACTCGTGCAGCAGCTTCCGGCGCACCGTCTCCCCGGCTCCACCCTCGAACAGCACGTTGTCGGGCACCACGACCGCGGCTCGTCCGTTGATCTCCAGCAGCGTCTTGATGTGCTGGACAAAGTTGAGTTGTTTGTTGCTGGTGGAGGCCCAGAAATCGTCCCGGACCACCGTCAGCGCCTGCCGCTCCTCTTCCCCTTCCTCGTTCACGACCCGCACGCTGGACTTCTTGCCGAACGGAGGGTTGG
>CAYINH010000400.1:0-2560 GCA_964364615.1 uncultured Gemmatimonadaceae bacterium | reverse complement strand
CTGGGGCACGGGGAACTGGCCCTGGACTCTCTGCCCGAGGGGAACGAGGCCCGGGATGACGTGGAACAGATGATCCAGGGGGCCGACCGGGCCGCCGAAATGGCCAACCAGTTGCTGGCCTACGCCGGGCGGGGGGCGTTTCTGATCGAGTTGATCGACCTGAACACCATGGTCTCCCGGATGTCACGACTGCTCGAGGTTTCGATCGCCAAGAAGGTGCGGCTGGAATACGACCTCGCCGAGGGCCTGCCACCGATGGAGGCCGACGCCGCTCAACTGCAGCAGGTAGTGATAAACCTGATCAGCAACGCAGCCGAGGCGATCGGCGACCAGGTCGGCCAGATCGACCTGATCACCCGGGAGGTCAGCTTGCGCGCGGGACAGCTCATCCCGGGATTGCAGGGCCCCCCGTTGCCAGCCGGTCGCTACCTCGAACTCACGGTCCGCGACTCCGGAGCCGGGATCGATCGCGCCACGCTTCCCCGGATCTTCGAACCGTTCTTCACCACCAAGTTCACCGGCCGGGGGCTGGGACTGGCGGCGGTGCTGGGCATCGTCCGGTCGCACCGGGGCGCGCTGGCGGTGGCCAGCGGGAGCGGCGTCGGCACCACATTCCGGGTCCTGTTCCCGGCCGCCACCGGCTCCGTCTCCGTCGAGTCGGTACCGGAGTCGCGGGAGCCCGCAGTCGGGGCGGGAACCGTTCTGGTGGTCGACGATGAGGAACCGATCCGGCGTGCCACCCAGCGGGCCCTGGAACGGCGCGGCTATCGGGTCCTGGTGGCCGAGGACGGGCTGGAGGCGGTCGCCGTCTTCTCGAAGCACCTCCCGGAGATCCAGGCGGTGGTGCTCGATCTGACGATGCCCCGAATGGGCGGTCTGGAGGCGCTCGAGCGGATCCGGCGGATTGCCCCCAAGGTCCCCGTCCTCCTGACCAGTGGCTTCACCGAACAGGAAATCCCCAACCAGGGACCCGGAACGGAGACCCCGTTCCTTCAGAAGCCCTACCGGCTGAGCGATCTGGTCGATCGCATCCAGGAACTGGTCGCCCTGGCCAGCGCTTGAACCGGATGAGCCCCTTGCCCCTCGGGCAAGGTCACATCACCTTCCTCCCGCGCCCCGCCGGCGCGGAACGGAAGTGACCCATGCGAATCCCCGCCTTGCTGGTGGCGACGACCACAACCTGCGCTCTGATCGGGGCGGCCGGATGCCGGACCAGCGAGTCGACCCCGGAGGCCCGCGGTGCGGCCGGAGCCGGGCTCCCGGCGGTGATTGCCCGGAACCGGCTCCATGGCGTCCTCCTGGGACAGCCGCAGGCCAAGCCCGACTTCGTGCTGACCACCACGGACGGAACCGCGTTCGACTTCCGACGGGACACCGACGGCCTGCTGACCCTGCTGTTCTTCGGCTATACCCACTGCCCCGACGTCTGCCCGGTCCACATGTCCAACATCGGCCGAGTGCTCAAGGGTCTGCCGGTGGAAGTGACCAGGAAGATCCGGGTGGTGTTCGTGACCACGGACCCTGAGCGCGACACCCCCGAGCGACTGCGCGGATGGCTCCAGGGCTTTCATCCCGACTTCATCGGGCTGACGGGCACTCCGGAGGCGATCCAGGCGGCCCAAGTCGCGGCCAGGCTGATGCCGGCCGTCAAGGAGATCATCGACTCCACCGCGCCCGCGAACTACTTCGTGGCGCACGCGGGCCAGGTCCTCGCCTTCACCTCCGACGGGCTGTCACACATCGTCTACCCGTTCGGGATTCGTCAGGCCGATTGGGCCAATGACCTCCCGATCCTGGTGGGGGGATGGCCTCAGTAAGACCCTGGCTCCTCTGGCTGGTGGCCGGGACCGCGTGCGGGGCGGGAACCAACGGCGGGATCACCGTCACCGAGGCCTACGGCTTCGCTCCCGCCACGGCTTCGGAGGCGGCCGTCTACCTGAGGCTCCACAACGAGGGGCCCGGTGACGACACGCTGGTCCGGGTGTCCAGTCCGGAGGCTGCCGGGGTCATGCTTCATCGCTCGGTGACGTCGGGAGCCATGGTCACCATGGAGCACGTCGACCGGCTTCCCCTCCCCGTGGGAGAGCCGGTCCGGATGGCGCCGGGAGCCCTGCACCTGATGCTGGTCGACCTGGCACCCGTTCCCCAGGCTGGAGACTCCCTGACCATCATCCTCGAGTATGCCCGGGGAGCCTCGCAGACGGTCCGGGTACCCGTCATCCCCTATGGCGATCCGCCGGATTCGGGCGGCGCTCCCGGGATTCGGTGATTATTCTACCGATGACCCTACAGGAGAGCTTTCCGATGCAGTTGTTCCACCGTCCACTGTCTGTCCGCCTGCTGGGCCTGGCCATGCTGGTCGGGACCGCCGCCGGCTTCGCCTTCCACAACGAACTCACCAGGAGCAGCCCCGCGAAAGAGTCCACGGTGGCTTCTCCGGTCGAGATCCGGCTCTGGTTCCGGGAGAAGTCCGAGCCCGCCCTCTCGAGCATCACTCTGGTTCGGACCTCCGACAGCAGCAAGGTGGCGCTGGCCAAGGTGGCCAAGACCGACGACCCGC
>CAYINH010000399.1:0-2576 GCA_964364615.1 uncultured Gemmatimonadaceae bacterium | reverse complement strand
CCTGGGCTCTCAGCAAGGGGTTATCACCGACGGCCGAGGAAGACTTCCTGCGGAACCTCGGGTCCCTGTCCGACCTCAAGCTCCGGGCCTCCTGGGCCCGCACCGGCAACCAGGCGTTCGCCAACTACCAGCAGTACTCGACCTACCGGTTCGGTGATACCCAGACCCAGGTCCAGTTCGGCGACACCTTCGTCCCCACCATCCGGCCCAGCGCGGTGGACCCCAACATCAAGTGGGAGGCCACCACGGCCCTCAACCTGGGCCTCGACTTCAGCTTCATGAACCATCGGCTGAGCGGCTCGATCGACTGGTACACCAAGGACACCGACGACCTGATTTTCACGGTGCCGGTGGCCGCCGGGACCAACCTGTCGAACTTTGTCACCACCAATATCGGCAGCATGCGGAACCGCGGGATCGAGATCGGCCTCAACGCGCTGCTGATGGAAGGGGGTCGCGACCGGCTGAGCTGGACCGCGGTCCTCAACGCCAGCCACAACGACAACGAGCTCACCAGCATCGCGGGCAGCGTGGAGGAGATTCTGGTGGGCGGGGTGTCCGGCGGCGTCGGCACCACCATTCAGGTGCTGAAGCCCGGCCAGCCGGTCAGCGCTTTCTACGTGTACCAGCACAAGCGGGAGGGCGGCAAGCCGATCTACAAGGACACCAACGGCGACAACACCGTCAATGACCAGGACCTCTACGTGGACCAGAACGGTGACGGGGTCATCAACGTCGCCGACCGGCGGCCGCTGAAGAGCCCGGCCCCGACCTGGATCTTCGGGCACAGCTCGTATCTCGGGTACAAGAAGTTCACCCTGAGCTACACCCTGCGGGCATACCTGGGGAACTACGTCTACAACAACGTCGCCTCCAACCTCGGGAACTACGCCGAGGTTACCCGGGCGTCCCCGTACAACCTGCACACTTCGGTTCTGGAGACCGGGTTCGTCACCCCGCAGTACCTCTCGGACTACTACCTCGAGGACGGTTCGTTCCTCCGGATGGACAACATCACCGTGGGGTACGACTTCAATTACCGCGGCCAGCCGGTGCGCCTCTTCGGCACGGTGCAGAACGCCTTTACCCTGACCGGCTACAGCGGGGTGGATCCGACCGCCGGAATCAACGGGATCGACAACAACCTCTACCCGCGCTCGCGCACGATCAGCGGCGGGTTGACCCTGCGGTTCTAACGCGTGCCCACGACCCTCAAAGGGACAGAGACATGACATTCAGGACACCCAAGGCGCTCGCTGTCGCCGCTGCCCTGCTCCTCGTGGCAGCCGGCGGCTGTACCGACACCATGGTCGAGCCGAAGAGTACCGTCACCGAAGCCAACGTCTTCGATGACCCCAGTTCCTACCTGGCCTTCCTGGCCAAGGTCTACGCCGGGCTGGCCGTCAGCGGCCAGCAGGGTGCGGCCGGCCAGGGCGACATCAGCGGCATCGACGAAGGGTTCTCCCAGTACCTGCGCCTGCTGTGGGAGGCCCAGACCCTGCCGACCGACGAAGCCGTCATCGGCTGGGGCGACGTCGGCCTGCCCGAGATGAACACCCAGCTCTGGGCCGCGACCAACTCCTTTGTCGTCGCGATGTACTACCGGGTCTATTTCCAGGCCGGCATGGCAAACGAGTTCCTCCGTCAGACCACCGACGCCAAACTGGATGCCCGGGGCAATGTCAGCACCGCGCTCCGGGCCGAGATTGCCAAGTACCGTGCGGAGGCGCGCTTCCTCCGGGCGCTCAGCTACTGGCACGGGATCGATCTCTTCGGCGACATCCCGCTGGTGACCGAGGAGGATGGCCTCGGCGCCACCCCGCCTCAACAGGCCACCCGCAAAGCGGTCTACGACTTCATCGTGGCGGAGCTGACGGACATCATCCCCAAGCTGCCAACGGCCGGTGCGGGATCATATGGACGGGCTACCGGACCGGCCGCGTCCATGCTGCTGGCCAAGGTCTACCTGAACGCCGGGGTCTACACCGGGGCCGCAAACTACAGCGGGGTGATCTCCGCGCTGCAGCCGGTGCTGGGGGGCCCCTACAGCCTCGCCCCCAACTACCGGAGCAACTTCCTGGCCGACAATCACACCTCGCCGGAGATCGTCTTCCCGGTCACCCAGGACGGCAAGCGGACCCAGACCTGGGGTGGCATGACGTTCCTGGTCCACGCCTCCTGCGGTGGCAACATGAACGCGTCGGAATACGGGATCGACGGGTGCTGGTGGGGACTCCGGCTGAAACCGCAGGCGTACAACCGGTACGGGGCGGGTGACAATCGGGCCTCGTTCTTCTTCACCGCCGGTCACTCGGTCGCGGTGTCGAGCATCGGCGATTTCTTCAGCGGCATTCCGGCCCCCAAGTTCTCCAACCGGACCTCCACGGGAGGGCAGGGTTCCCACCCGACCCACGTGGATACCGACTTCCCGGTCTTCCGGCTGGCGGACGCCCAGCTGATGTACGCGGAAGCCGTGGCCCGGAACGGGGGCGGCTCCCGGGCCACGGCGCTGGGGTACATCAATGCCCTCCGGCAGCGGGCCTATGGCAACCCCAGCGGAAACATCACCGACGCCC
>CAYINH010000398.1:0-2582 GCA_964364615.1 uncultured Gemmatimonadaceae bacterium | reverse complement strand
GGTGAAGCAGGTGCCCGAGTTCGGCGGAAGCGACCCGGCCAGCCAGCGGGCGAGATCGAACCAACAGACGATCAAGACCCAGAACTACTTCGCCATCACCACCTTCGACATCAACGACCGGTTCATCGTGGACGGGTTGATCCGCCGGGACGGGTCGTCCCTGTTCGGGCCCCAGAGTCGGTGGGCCACCTACTACCGCCTGTCGGGCGCCTGGCGGGCGAATGAAGATCTGAAGATCTCGGGGGTCGACGAGCTCCGGTTCCGGGCCTCCTACGGCACGGCCGGCCTCCGGCCCGGGTTTGACAATCAGTACGAGGTTCTCCAGGTGACCGCGGGCGGCTTCAGCAAGGAGACGCTGGGAAACCCGCTCCTCAAGCCGGCCAAGTCGGCCGAGCTCGAGCTCGGCACCAACCTGGAGTTTGGCAACGGCCGGTTCAGCCTGGAGTACAACTACGCCCAGAAGACCACCAGCGATCAGATTCTGCTGGTGGACCTGCCGGCGGTGGCGGGGTTCAAGCAGCAGTGGCAGAACACCGGGGTCCTCAAGTCCAAGACCCATGAGGTCGCCTTCTCCGCCCAGCTGCTCAACACCCGGAGCACGGCGCTGGTCCTGAACATCGTCGGTGACCGCACCCGTCAGGTGATCACCGAGTGGAACCTGCCCCAGCGGCTCTACAGCTTCCAGCAGATGCCCGCCGCCTTTTTCCTGGGCACCAATTCGAGCCTCGGGGCCCTGTACGGCACCCGGTGGATCCGCAGTATGGAGGATCTGTACGCCGATCCTGCCAAGGCCGCAGCCAGAGGTCCCGGGCAGGCACATGACCCGGACAAGTACATGACCAATGAAGACGGCTACGTGGTCCTGAAGAGCGCGTACGGCACCATTAACGAGCGGGCCATCAAGTACACGTTCTGCAAGCGGGAGGACGCCTCCGGCGGCTGCGCCGAGACCTCGCAGGTCGTCCAGATCGGGGATGCCAATCCCGATTTCAACCTGAGCATCGGTGGCACCTTCAGCCACAAGCGGTTCGTCGTGAATGCGCTGCTGGATTGGTCGCAGGGCGGCGATCTGTACAACGGCACCCGGCAGTGGGCGTTCCAGGCCACCCGCGACGCGGCCCAGGACCAGGGGGGCAAACCCGCCAACGATGCGGCGTGCGGCACTGCCGCCGCGGCAACCGCGTCCTGCCCCAGGAAGCCGCTGGGCTACTACGCCGTGGGTTTCTACAACGGCCTCGACCCGAGCGATTACTTCGTAGAGGACGGGAGCTACGCCAAACTGAAGGAGCTGTCGCTCAACTACACGTTGGTGAGAAACCAGCTCCAGTCGATCGGACTGGGCGGGCTCAATGAACTCCGGCTTGGACTCATCGCCCGGAACCTCTTCACCATCACCAACTACTCCGGGCTCGATCCGGAAGTCTCCGGGCTGTTCGGGGATCCGTTCCAGGTGCGAATGGACTGGTTCCAGTATCCCCAGTTCCGGACGTACACGGCCGTCGTCGAAATCGCGTTCTGAGGGAGCATCCAGCCATGACCCGATATCAAGGAAATCCCATGAAAAGGTTGACCAGCCTGGCCTTGGCGCTGGCCGTTGCAGGTACCCTGGGTGGGTGCGAGTTGAACGTGGAGAACCCCAACGCGCCCGACGCCCCGCGTGCCTTCGTCGACCCCGCCGGCCTCCAGCAGCTCCTGGGAGGCGCCTTCCGGACCTGGGTCGAGACCCGGGGCGACTACTACCACGGTCTTCCACTGACCGCGATGGCCGACAACTACACCGCCTCGTGGAACAACGCCGCCATCCGGTTCTATTCCTCGGTCGGCTCGGACTGTCCGTCCCGCTGCGGCTGGACCAACAGCGCGACGGCCCCGGAGGCCGCGGGGGGCCCGACCGTGGAATCGGCGTGGTACGGGTACTACACCGTATTCTCGTCGGGGACCGACGTTCTGCGAGCCATCAAGGACGGACTCTGCTTCGATTCCAACTGCGCTACCGACAACACCCTGACCTCCCGCAACAAGGCCGTCGCCAAGATGCTCCAGGGCATGGCACTGGCGGGTATCGCCCTGCTGTATGACCAGGGCTTCGCGGTGGACGAGGACACCGATTTCAGCGACCCCCTCGCCATCCCGTTCAGTTCCCGGGAGGATATCCGGGCGTTGGCGCTTCAGAAATTCGAGGATGCGTACACCGAGGCGGGACTCAAGACCTGGTCCACCCCCGCCGAGTGGATGGGGGTCGGAGCCGGCACGTCCTACAGCAACCAGCAGATCCGCAAGGCCGTCCGGACCATGCAGGCCGAGTTGATCGCCCTGTACCCCCGGAACGGGGCGGAGAACACGGCCGCTGCCTGGAGTACGGTGGCCTCGCTTGCCGCCCAGGGCGTCAGTGCGGCGCCGGCCTTCGACTGGGAGTTCTTCATCGACGTCACCGGGCGGGAGTGCGGCCTGGACTGCGTGAAGACGTGGGGCAACTCGATCGGGACGATGCGGGTGGACACCAGGATGGCCGCCATTCTCACCACCAACCACCAGAACCCCTGGCCGGAAGCGGCGGGGGGCAACCCTTGCCCCCTGGTTCC
>CAYINH010000397.1:0-2583 GCA_964364615.1 uncultured Gemmatimonadaceae bacterium | reverse complement strand
CCTCCGCGAAGATCGGCGGCATATTCACGACGAGGACCTGGTCCGGTTGAGCAAAGCTGTGCAGACGGTGCTCAACGTCGAGCTCGCCACCGATCCCGGGATCGTGGATCTGGTCTGCCGACTCCAGCCCTATCAGGTCACCCTGGTCCCGGAGCGACGGGAGGAGATCACCACCGAGGGAGGACTCGACCTGAGTCGCAACGATCCGCGGCTGCGGGTCGCCATCGACCGGCTCCAGACGGCGGGCTGCCGGGTCAGCCTGTTCATCGATCCGACCACCGAAGCGGTTTCCGTCGCCGCCGAGCTGGGCGTCGCGGCGGTCGAATTCCACACGGGGCGCTGGGCCCACAGCTGGCCTGATGGAGCGGGTGCCCTGGCCCAGCTGGTCGCGGCGGCGGCAGCGGCACGGAGCCAGGGGCTGGCGGTACACGCCGGACACGGGCTCACCTACCGGAACGTGCAACCCGTGGCCGCGATCGCTGACGTCGAGGAGCTCAACATTGGCCACAGCATCGTGAGTCGGGCCGTCATGACCGGGATGACCGAGGCGGTGACCGAAATGGTCCGCCTGGTCCGCTCGGCGCGGGAGCCCGGCCGATGAGTACCACCCGGTTCGACTACTTCCGCGAGGAGGCGGCCGATTACCTCCGTCAACTTGGACCGCTCCTCGCCGCCAAGTCCCCGCCGATGGAAGCGCTGATTCGACTGGCCCGCGGCCTCCGCGGAGCGGCCACCCTGGCCGGCCCCCCTTCCCTCTCCCGGGCCACCCGGGAACTGGAGCGGGGCATCAAGGGACTCAACCAAGGCACCTTCGCATGGCAGGCTGCCGCCGGCGCAATCCGGTCCGCCGTGGAGGGACTGATCGGCCTGGTGAGTTCTTCGATGCCCTGGACGGGTGAGAACGATCGGATGGCGATCAGCCTGGCCGAGCGACTGGGCGAGGCGCTGGGCCATCCGGCTCCGGCGGCGCCAACGGCCGCACCGCCCGGGGGCACCGCCGCCATGAAGGCGTTTCTGGCCCGGGAGACCGCGGCCGTCGCCGCAGCGGTTGAGCGGGTGGTGCGGCAGGAACCTGAGGCACCGGGGCACGCCCGGATCGCCATGCAGACCGTCCAAGGGCTGGCTGGACTGGGTGAGTACCCACCGCTGCCGGAGCTGTTCGATGCCCTTGAGGCACTGCTCGCCGAGTTCGGCGAGTATCCGAGCGTGCCCGGGGAGGCCCGCGCCGCGCTGTCCAGGATGGGGGGCGTGCTGCAGCAGGCCTCCGACCGACTGGCGGCCGGATTGGCCCCGGCTCCCGACGACCCCCGCTTGACCCAGGTGGCAGACGCCCTTCATTCAGCGCTCTATGGTCCCGGCATGGTGGTGGCAATCGAGAGCCTCCTGGCAGGCCCCGCCGGCGCGAGCACCATCCGGCACGGCGGGCCTGACAAGGGGCCCGCCCCGGCGAACCCGATCGAACTTTCGGCCCTCGGCGATTCACTCCGCTACGCCGCCGAGCAGCTCCGCGCAGCCCCCGGCACGGCAACCCTCCGGCTCGCCGCCCTGACCCAGTCGGTGGTGCTCCGCGCCGCCCCGGGGGGCCTCGGCCATCGGCCCGCCGGACCCTTTCTGGCCGTCGCCCTCAATCGGCTGGAGCGAGTCGGCTCCGGAGGGCCCGACCCCGAGCTCGTCGGAGTGCTGGAGGAGGTCGGGACGCTCCTCGCTCAGCACGGCGGCGGCGATCTGCTGGGGCTCGCGCATCGGCTGGAGGAACTGACCGGACCCCCCGTCGTGCCCATCACCGAATTGCTGGCCCCACCGTCGCGGCCTGCTCCCCTCACGGCGGTCCCGGCGCCAACGGGGGATCGCACCGCTTTGGAGCGGAGCTTCTCGAACTATGCCCGGCTCATCGCGGCCGGGGCGTCGACCGGGCCGCTCCCGGCCCTGGCGGCCCCACCCCCGGTTCCCCCCGCCCCAGCGGATGACGGGGACGTCGTGTCGATCGAGAGGCTCCTGCTCGACCTCCCGGAGCCAGCCGTGGTCCCCATCGAGAGCCTCCTCCTCGACCTCCCGGAGGCGGGCGTGGTGTCGATCGAGTCGCTGCTCTATGACGCGGAGCCGGTCGTCGTTCCGATTGAGCACCTGCTCTTCCGGGGCCGGAGGGCGCTGGAACGCGCCAACCAGATCCGGCAACAGATCGAAGGCACCCTTCAGGACTCCCCGGGCGCCGCCTCCAGACTGCGACCGTTGATGCGGGAGCTCTTCGACCTGGTGCCGCTTGCCCTCACCACTGATGCCTGAGACCGAAGAGGGGTCGGGGTCGCGCCTCCGGCGACGCCGGCAGCTGGGGACCGCGATCGGGCTTGGTATCTCCGCCGTCTTCCTCTGGTGGGCGGTCCGCGGTCTCGACCTCCGCGGCGTCGTGTCGGTTGTCCGCGCCGCCCCAACGGCGCCGGTAGTCCTCTGCGTCCTCCTGGCGACACTCACCTTCCCGCTCCGCCTGCTGCGGTGGCGAACCCTCCTCTCGGGTCCCGGCGGGACCAGGCTGCCCGCGGGACCGGCCTGGCATGCTGTCGCCATCGGATTCATGGCCAACAACAT
>CAYINH010000396.1:0-2584 GCA_964364615.1 uncultured Gemmatimonadaceae bacterium | reverse complement strand
GGTTGTCCACCAGGGTACTGTCGCCCTCGGAAATAGCAACCGCCTGCTCGAAGTAGATCACCGCGCTGTCGGTGAGGCCGCTATTCGCGAACATGATGCCCAGGTTTTCGAAGACATGCGGCAGACCCCGGAAGATCCGGGTGGCATCCCGCAGAAGGACAATGGCGGAGTCCTGATCCCCGGCCTGCTGCTTTTCCATGCCGGCATTGGCGAGCACCGCCCACGCTTCCTGGCGGCGCCGCGAGATGTCGACCTCGCAGTCGGGCTGCAACGCCTCGGCTCGGGTGAACGACGAATCCGCTCCCCCCAGGTCCCCTCGGGCCAGGGCAGTCCGGCCCAGCAGATACCAGGCCGCGGGGTTGGCCCCCTCGCCGGCGGCAATCGCCGCCGTCAGGGTCTGCTCAGCCCTGGAGAGGCCGTCAGCCCGCTTGGCCGAATCGGCGTCTTCGATCCCGGTCCTGAGTTGCTTCTGGGCATCGCTGAGCTTCCCGCCGATCCGAAGCGGGCAGAGCGCGATCCCGATCTTTCCCGGCACCGTCGCGACGAGCCGCTGGTTGTATTCCTGGGCCAGGAGCTGGCCAGTTGCCGTCAGGGCCAGCACCGCGACCACCGCGGCCACACGTTTCCGGATCATGTCAACTCCTTGTGGGCTTTTCTTCAGCTCCGGCCATGCCGGAGGGCGAGGTTGGTGGCCTCGGTGGCCACTTGCAGCGCCGGGCGACCGGTCGCAATCGCGGTCCGTCGCACGTCATCAAACTCCGGTTTGGCCCTGGCACCCGAGGGGGCCTGGACCACCTTCACTCGCACCGCCTCACCGTCGGCGGTGGTGATCGACAGCTCCTCACGGGCCAGGGTGTCCCGCTCCGTGCGGTAGCGACGGACCCCGGCCGTGGTACTGTGATCGAACAGGGCCCTGGCAACCGCGTCGGCGGCTTCCGGCGGCGCCACGGCTTCGATCCGAAAGCCCAGGCGGTCCTTCTTCATCTGGGTGCTCCAGAGCACCACGTCCACCGCCCCGGCCGCCATCAGCGCTTCCCGGAGCGGGGCCAGATACTCCGGCGACATGTCGTCGAGGTCAGTGACCAGCACGACGGCTGCGTTGGTTTCCGCCGCGCCCTCCGCCACGATCAGCCGCAGCGCGTTGGGATACCCCGCCGGATTCCGGGTCCCAGCGCCCCAGCCACTCCGGACTGCCCGCCAGCCAGAGGGTGGAGCCCCCTGGGACAGGACCCGGAGCAGGACAGCACCGGTGGGTGTGGTCGCCTCTCCCTCGATCGGGCCGTCATCCGCAATCATCAGCCCTTCAATCAGGATTCCGGTCGCCGGAGCAGGCACCGGAAGCGTCCCATGTGCGGCGCGCACCCAGCCGGAACCCAAGGCCAGCGGACGAGAATATACTGTCGTCAGTCCGAGCTGCTCGAATCCCTCGATCGTCCCCACGATATCCACCAGGGCGTCCAAGGCGCCGACCTCATGGAGGGAGACGCGTTCGGGCGGCACCCCATGCACCCTTCCCTCCGCCTCTCCGAGCAGCCGGAAGGCGGCGAGGGCCCGTTCCCGGCACCATGGGGAGAGCGGGGCCCGCTCCACAATCCCCAGCAGCTCCGGCAGGTGGCGGTGTGGCCCGTGGTGGCCCCGATGTCCGTGTCCCTGGTCAGGGGATTCTGAGCTCCCGTCCGGAGCGCGGACGATCACCTTGACCGCATCGACCCCGCCGCGATCCGCCTTCTCGATCTCCACGGTCACGCCGGTGAGCCCCAGGCGACCCGGAAGCTGTCCGAGCCACTCGCGCGGGGCTCCTGCCGCAACCAGGGCTCCAAGGAACATGTCCCCGCTGGCTCCCGCGGCCGGGTCAACGATCGCAAACCGCTGTTCTGACATAGACTTATAATATCGCCCGGGAGTCGCTGAAGGGCAATCAACTCCCCTGAGACACCGCCGGCTCCTGGTAGAGCCATCCGGCGCCGGTATTGAAGACCACGACCCGCTCCTTCGCCGAGATCAGACCCGCCTCCTTGAGCCCGATGGCGGCCGTGACGGCGGCGCCACCTTCGGGAGAAAAATCGACCCCCTCGAGTCGGGTGCCGAACGCGGCCGCGGCGGTGAGCTTCCCATCCTGCACCGCGATCGCTCCGCCCCCGCTCTCCCGGAGTATCCGGAGCATGATCCGGTCACCCAGCGGTCCGGGAACTCGCAGGCCGCTGGCCACGGTCCAGGGATCCGCCCACGGTTCGGCCTCGAGGGCGCCCGTCGCAAATGCCCGGACGATCGGAGCACACCCCTCGCTCTGGACGGTGTACATCCGCGGCAGGGCGTCGGTGACCCACCCGGCGGCAATCAGCTCCTGAAACGCCTTCCACATCCCGATCAGGCCGGTCCCGCCCCCGGTCGGATAGATGATCACCTCCGGCAGGCTCCAGCCGAACTGCAGGGCGAGTTCGAGGCCGAGGGTCTTCTTGCCTTCGATCCGGTAGGGTTCCCGGAGGGTCGACAGATCCATCGCTCCACTCTCGGTGGACCACCCACGAGAGGCCTTGCCGCAGTCGCCGATATGGCCGTCGAGGAGCACCAGGTCTCCGCCGAA
>CAYINH010000395.1:0-2586 GCA_964364615.1 uncultured Gemmatimonadaceae bacterium | reverse complement strand
ATGATCCTACAGAAGATGAAGCAGACCGCGGAAGATTATCTCGGCACCACCGTGGACAAGGCGGTCATCACGGTCCCGGCTTACTTCAACGACGCCCAGCGGCAGGCCACCAAGGATGCCGGGAAGATCGCCGGGCTCGAAGTGCTCCGGATCATCAACGAGCCGACCGCCGCGGCGCTGGCCTACGGCCTCGAGAAGAAGAAGGAAGAGAAGATCGCGGTCTTCGACCTGGGCGGAGGCACCTACGACATCTCGGTCCTCGAGCTGGCTGATGGCGTCTTTGAGGTCAAGAGCACCAACGGCGACACCCACCTCGGCGGTGATGACTTCGATCAGCGGCTGATCGACTGGCTGGTGACGGAGTTCAAGAAGGACCAGGGGATTGATCTTTCGAAGGATCCGATGGCCCTCCAGCGGCTCAAGGAAGCCGCCGAGAAAGCCAAGATGGAGCTGTCCAGCACCCAGCAGACCGACATCAATCTCCCGTTCATCACGGCGGACCAGTCGGGCCCCAAGCACCTGAATCTGAGCCTCTCCCGCGCCAAGTTCGAGCAGCTGGTGGACGACCTGATCCAGCGCACCATCCCGCCGATGGAGAAGGCGCTCAAGGATGCGGGCCTCAAGCCCTCCGAGGTCGACGAAGTGATCCTGGTCGGCGGCTCCACCCGGATTCCCAAGATCCAGCAGATCGTCAAGGACTTCTTCGGCAAGGAGCCCAACCGGTCGGTCAATCCGGACGAGGTCGTCGGGATCGGCGCCGCGATTCAGGGTGGGGTGCTGGCCGGTGAGGTCAAGGACGTCCTGCTCCTCGACGTGATCCCGCTGTCGCTGGGGATCGAGACCCTGGGTGGCGTCACCACGGTCCTGATCGCTCGCAACACCACCATCCCGACCAAGAAGTCTGAGGTCTTCAGCACTGCGGAAGACAACCAGACGACGGTGGAGATCCATGTGCTCCAGGGTGAGCGGCAGATGGCCTCCGACAACCGGACGATCGGCAAATTCCAGCTCACCGGGATTCCGCCGGCACCGCGCGGCATGCCCCAGGTCGAGGTGACGTTCGACATCGACGCCAACGGCATCCTGCACGTCTCGGCCAAGGACAAGGCGACGGGCAAGGAACAGAAGATCCGGATCGAGGCCTCGAGCGGGCTGTCCGACTCGGACATCGACCGGATGGTGAAGCAGGCCGAGGCCCACGCCAACGAAGACAAGGCGCGGCGCGATGAAGTCGATGCCCGGAATCAGCTCGACGGGCTGGTGTACAAGGTCGAGAAGGACTCCAAGGAGTGGGTCGATCGCCTGCCGGCCGATGCCAAGGGTCGGCTTGACGGGGCGGTTGAGGCCGGCAAGCAGGCGCTTCGGACCGGCGACCCGGCGGGCATCCGGACCGCGCTCGACGAGTTGAACGCGGCCTACAGTGCGGCCGGCGCCTCGCTCTATCAGGCGGCTTCCGGCACCTCGGACGCCCAGCCGGGTGGGGCCGACGGGGCGCCGCCAGCCGACGCCGAGCCGGCCAAGGAAGAGGTGGTGGAGGCCGACTACGAGATCGTGGACGACAAGAAGGCCTGATCCCGGAGCGAAAAAGGGGATGCGACGGGGGAACTCGCCCGCGCATCCCTGCTATATTGATAGGGATGTTCTTCCTACGACCGCAGCCCAGGTAGACCCATGTCCGATCGATCACTCAACTGGCTCAAATTCGGCGCCCTGGTATCTCTGGCATTCGTGCTGGGGCTCTTCTTTGCGGGGCTCCTTGACCTGCCCCGGAATACCCAGGCCCAGGACGGAACCGGGACCCCGGTCATCCCGACCCAGACCTCGGCGGCCGGACACATCCCGGGCGCCCAGCCGCTCTCCGACCTCAGCGACGCCTTTGCCGCCGTGGTGGAGACCGTCCGCCCCAGCGGGGTCTTCATCACCTCGAAGCGCACGGCCACGCCCAGCATGACCCGACAGGTGCCACCCGGGTTCGAGCAGTTCTTCGGGCCGCATGGCCCGCAGCGCCAGGAGGGGAGTGGCTCCGGCTTCATCGTCTCCCCGGACGGCTACATCCTGACCAACAACCACGTGGTGGACGGCGCGGACAAGGTGGAGGTCCAGTTGCTCGACCACCGGACGTTCGAGGCCAAGGTGGTGGGCACCGACCCGCTGACCGACCTGGCGGTCATCAAGATCGACGCCAAGAACCTCCCGGCGGCCTCCCTCGGTCAGAGTGAGGCGGTCCGGGTCGGTGAGTGGGTGCTCGCGGTGGGGAACCCGCTGGGACAGAACCTGACGTTCACGGTCACCTCGGGCATCGTCTCCGCCAAGGGCCGTGGCCGTCTGGCCCTGCCGGGAACCCGGAATACCAGCATTCAGGACTTCATCCAGACCGATGCGGCCATCAACCCGGGCAACTCCGGTGGCCCCCTCCTCAACGTCCGGGGCGAGGTGATCGGCGTCAACAGCGCCATCGCCAGCCAGACGGGCACCTATGTCGGGTATGGCTTCGCCATCCCGATTGACCTGGCGCGCCACGTCATGGAGCAGATCGTCGCCAACGGGAAGGTCCAGCGGGCCGCCTTGGGGGTGCAGGTCATCGCC
>CAYINH010000394.1:0-2601 GCA_964364615.1 uncultured Gemmatimonadaceae bacterium | reverse complement strand
AGCCGGAACGGTGCTGCCCTGGGATGGCAAATCGGCCGGGGAACTGCAGGTCAGGGGGCCGTGGGTCATCAGCAGTTACTACCACGATCCTCGGAGCGCTGATTCGTTTCAGGACGGCTGGTTCCGGACCGGGGACGTCGCCAATATCGACGGTGACGGCTATGTCCAGCTGGTGGCCCGGGTCAAGGACATGGTCAAGAGCGGGGGGGAATGGATCTCCAGCGTGGATCTCGAGAACACCATCATGGGGCACCCGCAGATAGCCGAAGCGGCGGTCATCGCGGTGGCGCATCCCAAGTGGACGGAGCGGCCCCTGGCCTGCGTCGTCGCCACGGCGCCGGGTCTCACTCGGGAGGACGTGCTTGAGTACCTCAAGGGCAAGGTGGCCGACTGGTGGCTGCCAGACGATGTGGTCTTTCTCGATGCCATTCCCAAGACCAGCGTCGGCAAGTTCGACAAGAAGGCACTCCGCGCTCAGTACCTGAACTGGCTGACCCGCTGAGCGGTTGGACCCATTGTCGCCCGGGAGCCGGCGCGCTTACTTGCGGGCCGGCTCGGCTTCTTGACCTGAACCCGGATCCCTCATGTTCCGTCGCACCTTTCCCGCCCTCCTCCTCCTGCTGTCCGTTCCGGCGGGCGCCTCGTTTGGGCAGGCCGCTGACCCCGCCGCCCTCGCGCGCCGGGTGCTGGAATCCACCCCGCTGATCGACGGTCACAACGATCTTCCCTGGGCGATAAGGGAATCCGCCACCGCCCGGGGGAATCCGGCCAGGTACGACCTGGGGACCCGGACGGCGGGTCACACCGATCTGGCCCGGCTCCGCCAAGGCCGGCTGGGGGGGCAGTTCTGGTCGGTCTATATCCCGGGCGAGATCAAGGACTCCGGGTACGCCCGGGTGCAACTGGAACAGATCGACATCGCCCGACAGGTGATTGCCCGATACCCTGAGACCTTCCAGTGGGCCACCACTGCGGACGGGATGCGCGAGGCCTTCGCAGCGGGCCGGATCGGCTCGGTTCTCGGACTCGAAGGCGGGCACGCGATCGAGAACTCGCTCGGCGCCTTGCGGATGTACTACGATCTCGGGGCCCGCTACATGACGTTGACCCACAACGTCACCCTGGATTGGGCCGATGCCGCGGCCGAAGCCCCCCGGCACGGCGGGCTGACGGCGTTCGGGGTCGAGGTGGTCCGGGAGATGAACCGGCTCGGCATGCTGGTCGACCTGTCGCACGTTTCGCCGGGCACCATGAGCGATGCCCTCAGCGCAACCGAAGCCCCGATCATCTTCTCGCATTCCGCCGCCCGGGCGCTGGCGGACCATGTCCGGAACGTGCCGGATTCGATCCTGGACCGGCTCCCCGCCAATGGCGGAGTCGTGATGGTGACTTTCGTCCCGACCTTCATTTCCCGGGTGGTGCTGGAGCATGGCCGGAGTCGCCAGGCCGCCGCCGCTGCTGCGGCCAGCCAGTTCCCCAGCGATAGCGCGGCGAGGGAAGGGGCCCTGCAGGCCTGGGACCGGGCGCACCCGACCCCGCGGGCCCGGCTGGCCGAGGTGGCGGACCACCTCGAGCATATCCGGCGGGTGGCCGGAGTGGACCATGTGGCCATCGGGGGGGACTTCGACGGCATCGACACGACTATCGAGGGGCTGGAGGATGTCTCGACCTACCCGGCCCTCTTTGCCGAGCTGGCCCGTCGCGGGTGGTCCGAAGCCGAGCTCCGGAAGCTGGCAGGGGAGAACATCCTGCGGGTGATGAGTGAGGCCCAGCGGGTCGCGTCGCGGCTGCAGCGTGAGCGCCCGGCGTCCACCCGGACCCTTCTCGAACTCGACGGTCGACCGGTGCCCTGAACCGCCCGGGCTCGGTTGCCTGGGAACCGGGCCGAGCCGATATTCCGCGGTGCGCCGACCGGGTTGGTCCCGCATCCCCTCGTGCCAGATGACTGGTTCTTTCCGAAGGAGGACACCATGGCTTTCACTCTTCCGCCCCTGCCGTACGACTATGCTGCCCTGGAGCCGCATATCGATGAGCAGACGATGCGGATTCACCATGACAAACACCATGCCGGGTACCTCAACAACCTGAACGCCGCCCTGGAGAACCAGGTGGCCCTTGCCGGGTGGTCCCTCGACGAGCTGTTGGGAAACCTGGCGGCCGTTCCGGACAGCATTCGGAGCGCGGTTCGCAACAATGGTGGCGGTCACTGGAACCACACCCTGTTCTGGGAATCGATGGCTCCCGGTGGGGCGTCCGCCCCGTCCGGCGCCCTCGCCCAGGCGATCGATGGCGCCTTCGGCAGCTTCGAGGGCTTCAAGGAACAATTCGCCAAGGCCGGGATGACCCGGTTCGGGAGCGGGTGGGCCTGGCTGGTCCGGTTGGCGGGTGGAGCAGTGGCGGTGGAAAGCACCCCGAATCAGGACACCCCGGTCATGGAAGGGAAGCACGTTCTCCTCGGCTGCGACGTGTGGGAGCACGCCTACTACCTCAAGTACCAGAACCGACGGGCTGACTATCTCGCCGCGTGGTGGAATGTGGTCAACTGGACGGTGGTCGGCGGTCGGCTCGCCTGACCGCACCACCAGCAACTCCTCCACTTGA
>CAYINH010000393.1:1304-2628 GCA_964364615.1 uncultured Gemmatimonadaceae bacterium | reverse complement strand
GGCGGGGCGGGACCGGGCGGTGCGCGCCCCGCCCCCCGCCCCCGTCTCGCGGCCAGCCGCTATAAGGCCACACCCCCCCGGGGGCGGCCCCATGGGGCCGCCCCTCAAGCATTCAGGCACCCGGTCCTGCTATTCGACGGTGACCGACTTGGCCAGGTTGCGAGGCTGGTCCACGTTGCAGCCCCGACGGACCGCGACGTAGTAGGCGAAGAGCTGGAGCGGGACACTGGCGAGCATGGGAGTCAGCACGTCATGGGTGACGGGCAGGGTGAAGGTGGCATCCGCCAACCGGGCCGCCTCCTCGTCCCCTTCGGTGATGAGCGCGATGACCCGACCTCCCCGAGCCTTCACCTCTTCGATGTTGGAGAGGATCTTCGAGTGCACCGCATCGCGGGGGGCGATGAACACGACCGGCATGTTCTCGTCGATCAGGGCGATCGGCCCGTGCTTCATCTCAGCCGCCGGATACCCCTCGGCGTGGATGTAGCTGATCTCCTTCATCTTCAGGGCACCTTCCAGCGCCACCGGGAAGTTGACTCCCCGACCCAGGTAGAGTGCGTTGGTGGTGCCGGTAAAGAAATCGGCCAGCGCTTCCATCTCCGACGCCCGGTCCAGCACCTGTCGGATCAGACCCGGAATCCGCCGGAGCTCAGCAATGAACTCCCGCCCCTGGAGCAGGCTCATGCCGCGCAGCCGGGCCAGGCGGAGGGTCACCAGGGCCAGCGCCATCACCTGGCTGGTGAACGCCTTGGTGCTGGCGACGCCGACCTCGGGGCCGGCCCGCAGATAGAGCCCGCCGTCGACTTCGCGGGCGATCGTGGACCCGACCACGTTGACCAGGCCGATGGTCCGGGCGCCCCGGCGCTTGGCCTCCCGAACCGCCGCGAGGGTGTCGGCCGTCTCGCCCGACTGGGAGATGGCGATCACCAGGGTCCTGGCGTCGACGACCGGGTTCCGGTAGCGAAACTCCGAGGCGTACTCAACCTCGACCGGGATCCGGGCCATCTCCTCCAGCATGTACTCGCCGATCAGCGCCGCGTGCCAGGACGTCCCGCAGGCGGTGATCACGATCCGATCGAAGGCGAGCAACTGATCGTCCGTCAGATTGATCCCGTGGAGCCGGCTGGTCCCCTCCTCTTCGAGGAGGTGCCCTCGGGCGGTATTGGCGACGCTCTCCGGCTGCTCGAAGATCTCCTTGAGCATGAAGTGCGAATAGCCGCCCCGTTCGATGGTGGCGAGGTCCCATTCGATCTGGCTGACCGGCTTGTCGAGCCGGGTGATCGTCAGAGTCCGGATCCGGTAGCCCTCGCGGGTCAGGATGGCC
>CAYINH010000393.1:0-1294 GCA_964364615.1 uncultured Gemmatimonadaceae bacterium | reverse complement strand
ACCACCGAGCGGGTGTGTTCCAGGATCGCCGAGGCATCCGACGCCACGAACCACTCCTGCTCCCCGACGCCCACCAGCAGGGGCGAGCCCTTCCGGGCCGCCACCAGCACATCCGGTTGGTCGGCCGAGATTACCGCGATGCCATAGGCGCCATCCACATCGCGGAGGGCGGCGGCGACGGCCTCTTCCAGGTCGCCCTCGTAGTACTCCCCGATCAGATGGGCCAGCACCTCGGTGTCGGTCTCGGACGTGAACTCGTGGCCCCGCTGCAGGAGCACCGTTCGAATCGCACTGGCATTCTCGATGATCCCGTTGTGGATCACCGCGATCCTGCCGGACTGGTCGGTGTGGGGATGGGCGTTGGGGGTCGTCGGCGCGCCGTGGGTCGCCCACCGGGTATGGCCGATCCCGATGGTGCCGGTCGGGCGCTGGCCATCGAGTTCATTGGCCAGGACGGACAGCTTGCCGGCGGCCTTCCGGATCTTGAGTCCGGTCCCGTTGATGATCGCGAGCCCGGCTGAGTCATACCCGCGGTACTCGAGCCGGCGCAGGCCGTCGAGCAGAATGTCCGCCGCAGGGCGGGGTCCGATGTAGCCGACGATGCCGCACATACCTGCGATTCCCTCTGCTAGAGCAGTTTTCGACAGCGGGTGATCAACCCCTGAGCCTCAGCCTCGGTCGGTGCCTCGGCGATGATCCGGACGACCGGCTCGGTGCCTGAGGGGCGGACATGAACCCAGCGGTCCGCCCAAGCCAATCGGAGCCCGTCCCGCCGGTCCACCACGGCTCCGGACAGCTGATCGGTCAGCCGGTGGTAGGCCGCTTCCAGGTCCGCCCCCCGGGCGGTCTTGGCCTTGACGATGTGGTACTGCGGGGCCTCGGTGACCAGGGCCGAAACCGGGCGCCCCATCGCCGTAAGGTACTGCAAGACAAGGGCCACCCCCACCGGGGCATCCCGCCCGACATGAAGCTCCGGGAGGATGACCCCTCCGTTCCCCTCGCCCCCGATCAGGGCCTTCTCCGCCAGGATTCCGGCCGCCACGTGGGCCTCCCCGACCGGGGTCCGGACCAGGGTGGCCTCGTGCGCTCTGGCCGCATCTTCCACGACCAGGCTGGTGGAGAGGTTCACGACCACCCGCGCCTTGGCCGGGTGGGCAGACCGCCCCAGCACGGCTCGAACCGCGAAGGCCAGGGTGTAGTCCTCACCCATCGGTCTCCCCGACTAATCGACCACCGCCAACCCCTCGACGTCGGGCTCCACGAGCCGCCCCTCCGCGGCGGAGAGCACCCCGGT
>CAYINH010000392.1:0-2651 GCA_964364615.1 uncultured Gemmatimonadaceae bacterium | reverse complement strand
GTAGACCACCCGGGTCCGGACCCGGGTCCCCTCGATCGCCAGGCCCTCACAGTCGAGCAGGCCGTCGTTCAGGAGAATGTGCCTCCCCGGGGTCACGTCCTGGGCCAGTTCGGGGTAGGTGGTCGGGATTTCGCCCTCCCCGGCAGAGCCTTCGGGCGCAAAAACGACCTCCTCGCCCACGATCAGGGTCATCGGCGACCCCAGGGTCCCCACCCGGATCCGGGGGCCTCTCAGGTCAACCAGGATCGCGGCCGACCGGGACCGCTCCCGCATGACCTCCTGGAGGTCCTGAATCCACCGGCTCCGGAGCTCGGGAGTCCCGTGCGAGGTGTTGATTCGGACCACGTCCACCCCGGCCTCCAGGAAGGCGTGCATCTTCTCCCTGGTGTCCCAGGCGGGTCCGAGGGTGGCGACGATCTTGGTCCGTCTGACAGGCGTGGGCAAGAGCGAAATCCGGAGGTTGGGGTTGGAGGCCGGGGGAATGCTAACAGATCCGGCGGCACATGGGCAGACCGGATCCCGGCCTGGGTATGGCGGAAGTGCGCCAGGGCAGGGAAGGGGGGCAAACCGTTGATGTGGAAAACTCCGTCCACACCGTCCAGCATGGCAGGCCCCAAGTTACCATGGCTATTCCACATGAGGTGGTGACAAGGATCAAAACACCACCTCTGTCAGGTGGGTGCCGCCAGGCCTGGGTGGTCGAGTCCACATGCGTGTGGATTCTGCGGGTTATCAACAGGTGGAAATCTGGAAATCACCCCTTGGAGGCACCTAAGGTGGCTCTCAGCATGTGTCTCCTCCAATTCCGACTTATCAACATTGATCAAATCATATAACAGATTGATCCACAACGAATAAACAGCGCCATGTAATGTTGATAATGAAGAAGCCGACAGTGTCGCCTCTAGTGGTTTTTGGGCCGAATTGTTTGACTGGTGGAGGTTTCCGGTCTAGATTGGCGGCCTGGTTCCCTCCCCGAAGCCCCCATGGCGGACTCTCATGAACCAAGCCCTGCGGAAGGTACTCGATCTCTACTCCGGTGCGGTGGAACTGTCAGGACAAGGTGTCGCCATTCATGACATCGCCAAAGTCAGGTCCCCGGCGACCGACCGGGTGGTCCGGCTGGCGGTCTTCGGGGGATCGGACGAGCTGGAGGCCGCCCGGTGGCTTCTCTGGGAGCTGGGCCAGGCCACCGGGGTGCGCCCCGCCTCGATCCATGACCTCTACCTGGCCCGGGGGCGGGGCGAATGCAGCGGGTTCACGGTGCCGGCCATCAACGTCCGGATGCTGGCCTATGATACGGCCCGGGCCGTGTTCCGGGCCGCGATCGCCCGGAAGGCTGGAGCCCTTATTCTGGAGATTGCCCGGTCCGAAATCTCCTACACCGACCAGCGGCCCGATGAATACGTTTCGGTCGTCCTTGGGGCGGCGCTTCGGGAGGGCTACGAGCTACCGGTTTTCATACAGGGGGACCACTGCCAGGTCAACCCGAAGAAGTACCAGGGGGACGCGGCAGGGGAAGTGCGGGAGGTCAAGAACCTGATCGCCGAGGAGATCGCGGCGGGGTTCTACAACATCGACGTGGACACCTCCACCCTGGTGGACCTGTCGCAGGAGACCTTGGACGCCCAGCAGCGGGTCAACTACGAGCTGGCCGCCGAGTTTACGGCTTTTATTCGGGGTCTGGAGCCGGCCGGCGTGACGGTCTCGGTGGGTGCCGAGATCGGCGAGGTGGGGATGAAGAACAGCACCGTGGAGGAGCTGCACGCCTTCATGGGGGGCTTCAACCGCACCTTGGCAGGCGCCGGGAAGGACCTGGTGGGGATCAGCAAGATCTCGGTCCAGACCGGCACCTCGCATGGCGGGGTGGTCCTGGCGGACGGCTCCATCGCCGAGGTCAAGCTCGATATCAACGCCCTGGAGGCCCTCTCGACGGCGGCCCGTGGGTACCGGATGGGCGGGGCGGTGCAGCACGGCGCCAGCACCCTGCCCCCGGACGCCTTCGGGAACTTCGCGCGGGTGGAAACGGTGGAGATCCACCTCGCCACCAACTTCCAGAACATCGTCTTCGACCACCCCGCCCTTCCAGGGGATCTCCGGGCCAGGATGCTGGCCTGGCTCGACCAGAATGCCCAGGGCGACCGGAAGTCGGGAGATACCGCGGAACAGTTCTACTATCGGGCCCGGAAGCGGGCCATCGGCCCCTTCAAGCGGGAGTGCTGGGACCTGCCGGAGGCGGTCCGGGGCGCCATCGCCGCCGACCTTGGGCGGACCTTCGGCTTCCTCTTCGACCAACTGGCAATCGGTGGGACCGCCGACCTGGTCCGCCGAACCGTGACGGCCCCCTTGCAGCATCACGCCACCCTCGCCAAGGTTGGGGCGGCGGCGGATGACCCGGACGCCGGGGAGTAGTCAGACATGGGACGGAAGCGCCAAGCACCCGACATCATCATCATCGAGCAGCAGAGCGGGTCCGGGCTGGGGTGGCTGGCGTTCGGGGCCGCGGTGGGCGCCGGAGTGGCCCTGCTCCTCGCGCCCGCGAGTGGTGAGGAAACGCGCAAGGAGCTGCGGCGTCGGGCCAGGGAGTTGCAGCTGTCGGCGGCGGACGCGATCGACGATTTGATTGCCGCCATGAATGACCCCTACTGGCA
>CAYINH010000391.1:0-2654 GCA_964364615.1 uncultured Gemmatimonadaceae bacterium | reverse complement strand
CTCGATGATCACCGCGTCCCGATCCCGGCGCGCGCTCAGGCTGATGACGCCTTCGGCCGGCTTGCCGAGGGCCTCTCGCTGGGCCACGCCCTCGATCCCGTGGTCGACCGCGTTGCGCAGCAGGTGGAGCAGCGGATCGGCCAGCTCATCGAGAATCGCGCGATCCAGCTCGATGTGATGCCCCGAGATCTCCAGCCGGACCGCCTTGTCCAACTGACGCGCCAGATCCCGCACCGGCCGGGTGAATCGCTCGAAGACCTCGCCCAGCGGCGCCATCCTGGCGGTCAGCACCGCCGCCTGCAGTTCGTCCACCAGCCGCCCGGTGGTGTGGCTGAGATGCTCGAGCTCCACGTCCCGCCGCGCGGTGGCCAGCGCGGCCAGCCGGTTCCGGGCGACGGTCAGCTCTCCCCCCAGCGACACCAGCCGATCGAGCCGTTCGGGATCCACCCGGACCTGGCGTCGCCGCTCCACCGGTGTCGCCACACCCTCCACCCGCACTTCGGTGACCTCTCCAGCCGCCGACAGGACCCGGTGGATCTCGTCGGAGGTGGCGGTCCCCTGGAACCGGCAGGTAAAGCTGCCGGCGAACCCCTCACCGGTCCATTGCTCGAGCGGTGGCGTCAGGTCCTCCACCTCTCCGAGTTCCTGCAACCGGCGCAGCACCACCGCGGCCCGGGCCATCGGCATGTTCACCCCGTCGCGCAGTCGAACCCGCACCGTCCGACCCTCCGGACCCGGTGCCGGGCTCGGGCCACCCCAATCCGGCCCCGACAGCTGGGCGGTGCCCCGGGCCAGGTCCGACAGCAGCGGGCCGGCTTCCAGCCGGGCGTCCTCCCCGGTCACTGCCAGGCCGACCCCCTGCTCCAGCACGTCCACCGCCCGAAAGCCGAGATCGATCAGCTGGGGCGACGCCGGTCGCCCGGTCTCCCGGAGCGAGGCCAGCAGCTGTTCGAACGCGTGGGCCACGGCGGTCAATCGCTCGAAGCCCATCGTGGCGGCCATCCCCTTCAGGGTATGGACCGACCGAAAGAGCCCCCGGAGGGGCTCTTGCGCCGTGGGTTCCCGTTCCCAGGCCAGCAGCTGCTCATTGCACTGCTGCAGGTGTTCCCGGGATTCGGTGGTAAAGAGCGCGAGGTACTTCTCGGGCCGCACCGACCGATTACCCCATCAGCCGCTGCACCGCTTCCAGCACCCGGGAGGGCTGAAACGGCTTCACTACGAAATCCTTGGCGCCAGCCTGGATCGCCTCCACCACCAACGCCTGCTGCCCCATCGCGCTGCACATCAGAATCTTGGCGTCGGGATCCTCCTTGCAGATCTCCCGCACCGCCTCGATCCCGCTCATGTCCGGCATCACGATATCCATGGTGACCAGTTCGGGCTTCAGCTCCCGGTACTTCTGGACCGCCTGGGCACCGCTCTCCGCCTCGCCGACAATCTGGTAGCCGGCCTGGCTGAGGATATCCGAGATCATGGTCCGCATGAAGATCGCGTCATCGCACACGAGCACAGTATGACCCACGGCGTTTCCCTCCTGAGAAATTTCGACGGTCAGCGCTCGAACAGCGGCGCCAGCAACAGATCAGGGTCCAGCAGCCGGGCGGGATCCCCCGGCCCGACCTTGACGGTCCACCCTTCCCCGGAATCTGACCTGCCCGGGGCCGGATCGCGAACCGTGACGAGGTCCTCGACCCGGTCGATCGTGAGCCCCACCAGCTGCCCGTCCAGATCCAGCAGGACCAACTCGGCCCCGGGCTCGGTATCGGGCTGACCAATCAGCCGGCGTCCGTCCACCACCGTGACCATGATGCCGCGGATGTTGGCGACCCCACGCACCGCCGGCTCCCCACAGGGGATGGGGGTGATGGCCGGGCACGGCAGGACTTCACGAATCCGGTCGGTCGGGGCAGCGCAGCGGACCGTGCCGGCCCACCAGGTGAGCAACCGGAGAGAGGAGGCCTCAGGCATCGGGATCCAGAAAGAAATCTAGGCAGGCGAGGGGATCCGAGCCAGCAATCCGCTCCGGGTGCGCCGCGGCGTCCAGGGCCGGCCGCAGGTCGTCCGGCCAGTCGCTCCGGAATCGGACCACCTCGCCCGATACCGGGTGCCGGAACGCCAGTTCGGCAGCATGGAGTGCCTGTCGCGGGGTGGCCCGCTCCAGCTGATCGGCCTGGATCCGGGCCGCACCACTGATCCGCCGGCTGCCACCCCCGTGATAGACCGGATCCCCGACGACCGGGTGGCCGACGTGGGCCAGATGGACCCGGATCTGGTGGGTTCGCCCGGTGTCCAGGTCAATCCGCACCAGATCCGCCACCCCATACCGGGCGATGACTCGGACCGTAGTCCGCGCCGCTCGGCCATCGGGTCGCACCGTCATCCGCTTGCGATCCGCCGCATGGCGGCCGATGGGCGCCTCGATCACGACCGGGCTGGCATCGAAGTGGCCCCATGCCAACGCCGCGTACCGCCGCCGGACCCGCCGCGCCACGATCGCGCGGGAGAGCTTCCGATGGGCCAACTCGGTCCGGGCCACCACCATCAGACCCGAGGTGTCCCGGTCGAGGCGATGGACGATCCCCGGTCGCGCCGCCGGGCCCCCGCGCACGGGGGGGGCCCGGGGGGCGGGGGCCGGGGAGGGGGGGTGGGGGCAG
>CAYINH010000390.1:0-2662 GCA_964364615.1 uncultured Gemmatimonadaceae bacterium | reverse complement strand
GATGGCGATCGGGCGGACCTTCAAGGAGGCCTTCCAGAAGGGGTTCCGGGGGCTGGAGATCGGCCGGCCGGGATGGACCATCGGGGAGACCCCGGCTGATGACCGCCTTATGGACCCGAGTCTCGAGGCGATCCGGGGCGCGCTGGGGACACCGACCCCCGAGCGGCCGTTCCAGATCAAGCGGGCATTGCTGGGCGGGATGACGGTTCTGGAAATTCATGAGCGCACCGGGATCGATCCCTGGTTCCTGGAACAGCTGGCGGAGCTGTGCCTGGCCGAGCGCGAGTTTGCGGCCACGATGCCGGCCGATGAAGCCGCCGAGCGCGCCATGCTCCGGGGGATGAAGCGGATGGGGTTCTCCGACCAGCAGCTGGCGGACCTGCGCGGGCTCTCGGAAACCGAGGTCCGGGAACGGCGCTGGGCACTCGGCATTCGACCGAGCTTCAAGGTGGTCGACACCTGTGCCGGCGAGTTTCCATCTGCCACGCCGTATTACTACAGCAGCTATGACGAGGAGGACGAGAGTCCGCGGAGCGACCGACCGACGGTCATCATTCTGGGCAGTGGGCCCAATCGGATCGGGCAGGGCGTCGAGTTCGACTACTGCTGTGTGCGCGCCGTGCTGGCCTTCCGGGAGATGGGGTACCGGGCGGTGATGGTCAACTCCAACCCGGAGACCGTCTCCACCGACTACGATATCTCCGATACCCTGTACTTCGAGCCGCTCACCCTGGAGGATGTCCTCGAGATCGTCCATGTCGAGCGCCCGATGGGGGTGGTGGTCCAGCTGGGCGGCCAGACGCCGCTCCGACTGGCCAAGGGGCTGGAAGCCGCCGGGGTGCCGATTCTGGGCACCTCCCCGGAAGCGATCGACCTGGCGGAGGACCGCGGCCGGTTCGATCTGATCACCCGGGAGCTGGGGGTACGGCAGCCGCCGGCGGGGACCGCGCGGACCCTGGATGAGGCGCTCGCCGTGGCCCAGGCGATCGGCTACCCCGCGCTGATCCGACCGAGCTATGTCCTGGGAGGCCGGGCGATGCAGATCGTCTACGACCAGGAATCGCTGATCCAATTCTTCGGGGAAGCGACCCGGGCGGCTGCCGGCCATCCGGTCCTGATTGACCACTTCCTGGAGGATGCCTTCGAGGCCGATGTCGACGCGATCTGTGACGGCACCCGGGCGGTGGTCGGCGGAGTCATGCAGCACATCGAAGACGCCGGCATCCACTCCGGCGACTCGGCCTGCGTCATGCCGCCCTACCTGATCACCGAAGAACAGGTCGAGGTGATGAAGCGCCACACCAAGGCGTTTGCCCTGCGGCTCGGCGTGGTCGGCCTGCTCAATGTCCAGTACGCCATCAAGCACGGGGTGGTCTACGTCCTTGAGGTCAATCCCAGGGCGTCCCGGACCGTGCCGTTCGTCTCCAAGACGACCGGGGTCCCGCTGGCCAAACTCGCCGCCGCGGTGATGGTGGGGAAGACCCTCGACGAACTCGGGGTGTCGGACGATATCCTGCATCCCTACGTGGCGGTCAAGGAAGCGGTCTTTCCCTTCAGCAAGCTGCCCGGCGTGGACCTGATCCTGGGACCCGAGATGCGGTCGACCGGCGAGGTGATGGGGATCGCCGACTCCTTCGGCATGGCCTTCGCCAAGGCCCAGGCCAGCGCCGACGGCGCCCTTCCCCTGTCGGGGGCGATCTGTGTCACCGTCAACGACAACGACAAGCCGACCGTGCTCCCCATCATCCGCCGGTTCCATGAGATGGGCTTTCGCATCCTGGCCACCGGCGGCACGGCGCGGTACCTCAAGGCCCGCGGGGTACCGACCGAGACGGTGCTCAAGGTGTATGAGGGGCGGCCCAACACGGTGGACCTGGTGCTGTCGAACCAGGTCCAGTTGCTCATCAACACGCCGCTCGGCAAGCTCACCCAGCGGGATGACTACACTCTGCGGCGCGCGGCGCTGCAACGCGGGGTGCCGTACACCACCACCATGTCGGCGGCCTCGGCCGCGTGTGACGCCATCATCGCGCTGCGAAGCCGAGCCGGGGAGGTGCGGTCGCTGCAGGAGTGGCACGAGATGGCCCGGGCGCTTCAGGCGGAACTGGCGTGACCGACGCCCGGGACCCTCGGCTCGCCGCCGCGATGCGGGAGCGGGTCCGCGGGCGGGTGGTGGAAGCGGAGCCGCTGGCCCGGCTCTGCAGCTATCGGATCGGGGGGCCGGCCACCGTCTTTCACCCGGCCGATCCGGAGGACCTGTCGGTCGGTCTCGGGGAAGCCGCCCGGCTTGGGCTCCCGGTGTTCGCGCTCGGGCTGGGGTCCAACGTGCTGCTGCCCGACGCGGGGATGTCGGCCCTGGTGGTCCGGCTCGGCAAGGGGCTCGACCGGTGGCGGGCCGACCAGGAGATCTGGCGGCTGGGGGCAGGAATGCCGGCCCCGATGGCCGCCCGCCGGACCGCCGAGGCGGGCTGGAGCGGACTCCAGATGATGGTCGGGGTGCCGGGGACGGTCGGGGGTGGCGTCTACATGAACGCCGGTTGCCACGGAGGGCAGTGGGCCGACGTGGTGCGGCGGGTCTGGGTGGTGGATCGGACCGGGACGGTGGAGGAGCTGTCGCGCGAGGCGATTCCCTTCCGCTATCGAAGGAGCGGGCTCGGCGACC
>CAYINH010000389.1:0-2663 GCA_964364615.1 uncultured Gemmatimonadaceae bacterium | reverse complement strand
GAACCTGATCGGGTGTCTCGACACCCCCACAGCGGGGGAATACTGGCTCAACGGGCAGGAAGTCTCCCGGATGAGCGACGATGCCCTGGCCCGGGTGCGCAACCGGGAGATCGGGTTCGTGTTCCAGACCTTCAATCTGCTGCCCCGGGCCTCGGCCCTGCAGAACGTGGAGCTGCCCCTGGTCTACGCCGGAATGGGGAGCCGGGAGCGCCGGCAGCGGGCTACGGAGGCGCTGGAGCGGGTCGGGCTGGGCGACCGGATCGGCCACCGGCCCAATGAACTCTCGGGCGGCCAGCGGCAGCGTGTGGCGATCGCCCGGGCGCTGGTCAACCGGCCGTCGATCCTGCTGGCCGACGCGCCGACCGGCAACCTCGACAGCGTGACCAGCGAGGAGATCATCCGGGTCTTCGGCCTGCTGCACGACGAGGGCCAGACCGTCGTCATGGTCACCCACGAACCCGACATCGCGACCCACGCGGCCCGGGTCGTGGTGCTCCGGGACGGGGAGATCGCCAGTGACACCACCCGATCGAGCGTCGCGGCGGCCTGATGCCCCTCCTGGAAGCGGTCCGCCTCGCCCTCCAGACGATCTGGGCCCAGAAGCTGAAGAGCTTCTTCTCCCTGATCGGAGTGGTCATCGGCGTCACCTTCCTGATCGCGGTCGTTTCGATCGTGCAGGGGATGAACGTCTACATGGAGGACCAGTTCGTGAACCGGCTGGTGGGGCTCAACACCTTCCAACTCCGCCGGTTCCCCGGGATCAACATGGGGGATGTGAGCGACGACACCTGGCGCGAGTGGCTCCGGCGGCCCCGGATCACCTACCGCAATGCGGACTATCTGGAGGCCAGGATTCGCACCCCGGTGGTGCTGAGCCGGTACTGCTCCCAGGGGATGGACATCGGCCAGGCTGGGAAGCTCGCCAAGGGCATCGAGGTCATGGGAGCCGACGCGAGTTACTTCGGGATCAAGAACTACGACATTGCGGCCGGCCGCCCCTTCTCCCCTCAGGAGGCCCGGGCCGGCACCAGCGTGGTGGTGATCGGCGACCTGATCGCCGAGAAGCTGTTCGAGGGTGTCGACCCGGTCGGGCGCTTTGTCACGATCGGCGGGCTGCCGTACCGGGTGATCGGGGTGGTGGCCAAGCAGGGCACCCTGTTCGGGTTCTCGATGGACAAGTTTGCGGTGATCCCGATCGAGGCCCCCGCCAAGCGACAACTCTGCATGATGAACACCCTGGATGAGCTCTATGTCCAGGCCGACAACCCCGGGCTGATGCTGGCGGCGATGGACGAGGTCGAGTCCGCGATGCGGACCCAGCGGCAGCTGAAGCCGGGCCAGGAGAACAACTTCTATCTCCAGACGGCCGAAACCGCCCTGGAGGGATGGAATCGGATCTCCCGGGTGCTGTTCATGGCGCTGCCTGGCCTGGTGGCGATCTCGCTGGTGGTCGGGGGCATCGTGATCATGAACATCATGCTGATGGCGGTGGCCGAACGGACCAGCGAGATCGGCATCCGGAAGGCGCTGGGCGCCCGCCGGCGGGACATCATGGCCCAGTTCGTGGTGGAGTCCGCCACCATCTCGACCTTCGGTGCCATCATCGGGATTGGACTGGGAATCGGACTGGCCTTCCTGGTCCAGGCCCTCACCCCGTTCCCCGCCGCCGTAGCCCCGTGGTCGCTGGTGGTGGCGGTGACGCTGGGCATTGTGGTGGGCATGTCGGCCGGGATCTACCCGGCCAGCCGGGCCTCCCGGCTGGACCCGATCGAAGCGCTGAGGGCCGAATGACATTCGAACGGCTGGCGGGCATCGGCGGCCGGTTGGTCGAGGGCGTCGCGATTGCCCTGGATTCGATCCGGGGCAACAAGGTCCGGGCCTCGCTGACCATCCTCGGCGTCGGGATCGGGGTCATGGTGGTCATCGGCATGGCGTCGATGATCACCGGGATCAACCGCAGCGTCATGGCCGAACTCGAGACCCTGGGGCCGAGCACCTTCTTCGTCGAGCGGTACTGGCAGGGCGGGATTCACATTTCCGACGGCTCGGATGAAATGTCGCCCTGGCGGAAGAACCCGTGGCTCCAGGTCTCGGAAGCCGAGCTGCTCCGCCAACTGCCCCTGGTGCGGGAAGTGACCTGGCGGGAGGGCAGCAGCGGTCCGGTGAGCTACCGGGACGAAAAGCTGGCCAGTACCCAGGTGGTCGGCTTCAGCCCGACCTGGGTGGGGGTGGTCGGCGGCACCATCACCGCGGGCCGGAGCTTTACCCAGGCCGAGTACGCCGCCGGCGCGCTGGTCGTGGTCATCAACGACAAGATGGCAAACTCGCTGTTCCCCGGGCTCGACCCGATCGGGAAACGGATCAAGGTGTTCGGTCAGCCGTTCGACGTGATCGGACTGTATGTCGATCCCAACTCGATGTTCGGCAGCAGCTCGCCGATGGCTGTCATCCCTCATACCACCTTCACCAAGGTGGCCGACTACTACAAGGGCTGGTTGACCATCGCGGTCACCCCGGTGGAAGGCACCACCGGCCTGGAGGCCCAGGACCAGGTCATCGCCGCAATGCGTACCT
Source organism: uncultured Gemmatimonadaceae bacterium (assembly GCA_964364615.1). Classification (GTDB taxonomy): domain Bacteria; phylum Gemmatimonadota; class Gemmatimonadetes; order Gemmatimonadales; family GWC2-71-9; genus SZUA-320. The sequence goes on along the minus strand of CAYINH010000389.1, from coordinate 89 downwards.
CCCGGGGTCTCAAGCCGGCCCAGGACAATGATTTTGCGGTGGTCAGCCATGACCGGATGATGGAGATGTTCGGCAACGTAACCGGCGGC
>CAYINH010000388.1:0-2664 GCA_964364615.1 uncultured Gemmatimonadaceae bacterium | reverse complement strand
TAGTGCCAGAAGACCCGGAGCTGGCTCGGCAGATGGCGGAGGATGTTGACCGGATTGTAGGCCACCTTGCGGAAGGCACCGATCAGGTCGGTGGTCATCACCATCGTCATCAGGTCGGTCATCGGTCCTTCGACATCGATGTCCCCGACCATGTAGGCCTCGCCAAAGCCCAGATCGGGATTGACCAGGATGGCGCGCATCGCCTTCTCGGTCCGGAAAATCAGGTTGAATCGGGGAGCCCCACCGGCTCCGTATTGTTCGGTGCTCCCGTCCGGATAGGTGATGCTGAAGGGCATCACCTCGGCCCGCGAGAACAGATCGTGGAAGAGCTTCTTCATGGTTCGACAGCCTCCGGTTCCCCTCAGTGTACTTCCGTCTGCCCCAACCCGGAAGGCGGCGACCTGCCGTCGTCCCCGCCCGGCCTGCTTGACTCCCCGGGGGCCGACGGTAAGTTCATCCTCCAGACCGATCCCCGTAACTGATCCCGGCCGCTCCACCTACTACTGGAGGCTCCCCATGAGATTCCGTACCATCCTTGCCGGCCCGGTCGTGCTGCTGCTGGTCACGGGCTGTTTCAGAAGCGAGACCCAGAAGCAGGCTGAGGAGCTGGCCCAGGCCGGAAAGCAGATGGCGGAGGCGATGGCCGCGGCCGGTGCCAGCGTGACCGGCGGTGGTCTCGAGGGTAAGGCCACCGAGGCGGTGGACTTCCGGGAGCTCAAGGCCCTCCTGCCAGAGGAGCTCCCCGGGATGCGGCGGACCAGCGCCGAAGGCCAGAAGAACAGTGCGATGGGCTTTACCCTTTCCACCGCCGAAGCCAGGTACGAGTCCGAGGGCGGAGGCCGGATCCATCTCACCATCACCGATGCGGGGGCGGTGGCCGGCCTCGCGGCCATGGGGATGTATGCCTGGGCCGGAATGGAAATCGACAAGGAGGACGAGGACGGCTACGAGAAGACCACGACCCTCAACGGCCGTCGCGGGTACGAGAAGTACAATCGTTCCAGCAATTCGGGCGAGGTGAGCCTGATGGTGGGCGGTCGCTTCATCGTCGAGCTGAACGGCGACGGCGTCTCCATGGACGACATCAAGTCCGCCCTCGACCGGGTGGACCTGGACAAGCTCGAGGGGATGAAGAACATCGGCGTGAAGTAGCTGGCCCCGGGTCGTTCGTCAGTCCGCCCGGCCCCGAACGCATGAGGGGGGAGCTTTCGCTCCCCCCTCGTGCGTTTCAGACTTGACCAAAAACGGATCAGGCGCTGTCGTCGAGACAGCCCCGCACGTTGAGCAGACCGTCGGCCTTGGCCTTGGCGTACTCCTTGTTGTTCTGCTCGACCTCGTTGATCGGGAAATTGACGTCGCTGGCGTAGGAGCCGCCCTTGTGATAGGCGCCGATCGGGAAGACGGTGGCTTCGCTCCGGCCGTACTGGCGGATCAGGCGCCGCAGGTCGCCCAGGCGGTGCGCTTCGCCGAAGAGCCAGAAGGCCTTCTCGCTGAACACCAGGTTTTCCCGCGAGATGGCGGTGCCGGGATCGACCAGCGGGGCCAACCCGGTGACCGTCTGCCGCAGGGTGTTGAGCTTCCCGAGCCAGTCTCCGCCGCTGGCCAGCAGGGCCTCGGCCTCCATCAACCGGGCCTCGACGCCGGAGGCAATGACCACCTCGTCATCGAACGAGGTCCACTTGCGGACGTTCCACTGCGGGTACCGGCCCACGCCGTCAAAGCCCCATCCGTTGGTCGGGTCGCGCCGGAACGGAATCCGCGGATCGGCCAGCGCCGGATTCGATCCATCGGCCGAGGTGCCGCGGAACGCCAGTCCGTTGGTGCCTTCCCGGTGCGACAGGGAGAACCGCTCGTTCTGGGTATTGAAGACGAAGATCCCGTTCCGGTTGCCGCTGGTCGAATGGAAGGCGAGGTACTTGAACGTGGTCGGCACCGAAGCCAGCAGCGCCGCTGCTTCGTTGAACCGGGTCTTGCCGAGGTTCATCAGGGCCCGGGCCTTCAGGACCCGCGTCAGATTGGCAATGTTGTTGCCGGTCCCGGGGGCGCCGGCGAGCGCAACGTCCAGCCGGGTGATCGCCTGGTTGAAGGCCTCGGCATTGGTGATCGGCGCCCCACCGGTGATCGTCGAGCCTTCAAGATCTACAAACGGCGCGCCGTTGCAGAAGGTCTCGGCCCCGAGAATGAAGGTGAGCCCTTCGATCGCCTTCATCTCGGCGATCCGGGGATCCGGGGTCGTGCTGGTGATCAGGCTCAGAGCGTTGTAGGCCCGGATCGCCGCTTGCCGCGCGTTATGCAGGTTGCGGAAGATACCTCCGACGGTCCCGTTGAAGACATCCTCGCCGCGCCGGTCGTAGCTCTCCCGGGTGCTGAAAGTGCCGGAATGGAACCACTCGTCGGCCATGGTGCCGCCCATGGTCGAGATGCCCTCGGCGCCCCCGTTGTTGCCGCTGAACGACACCGAGATGTTGTTGATGGCCCCGTTGTAGAGAGCCTTGGCCCCCGCGGCGGTCTGGAGGGCTGTCGGGTCGATCTGATCGCGAAGCTTGACCCCGACCAGGTCGTCCAACAGGCTGGTGCACCCGGTGAGCGGCAGCACGAGGACCGCCGCGACGAGGGTGAGGCGGGCCCCGAAGGCCCGCCCACCGAAGGAGCTATTCATATGCT
>CAYINH010000387.1:492-2676 GCA_964364615.1 uncultured Gemmatimonadaceae bacterium | reverse complement strand
CCTCCAGCGGACGGGCCCGCATGATCGTCCCGATGACCTCGAGCCGCTTCCGGAGGACCGGGGCCAGACTGGTGGCCACCTCCGGGCCCTGGAGAAAACCCAACAGCACCAGTCGACCCCTGGGCGCCAGCACGGCGAGGTTATCGGCCAGCGCCGGACCGCCCAGGACATCGATGACCACCTGCACCGGGGGATCGACCGCCTCCCGGAATCCCCCCACCGAGGTGTCGATGGCCAGATCGACGCCGTACTCGCGCAGCCGGCCCAGCTTCCCGGGACTCCGGGACGTGCCGAGGACCGTGGCGCCCATAGAGTGGGCGAGCTGGGCCATGGCCGTCCCGAGTCCGCTGGCGACGGCATGAATCAGGACCCGGTCGCCGGAAGCCACTCGGGCGCGGAAGACCAGGGCGTCGAACCCGGTCAGGAAGGCCTCGGGAATAGCCGCCGCCTCGGCGAAGGAAAGGCCCGCCGGGATCGGCATCGTCTCGTCCTGGTGGACGACGACCGCCCCGGCGTGGGCCCCACCGCCCACCAGTCCCATGACCCGATCACCGGTCTTCCAGCGACTCACCCAGGGGCCGACCGCCTCGACTTCGCCAGCGTACTCGAGTCCGGGAATGTCCTGTGGCCAGCCTGGCGGTGCGGGGTACCCTCCGCGCCGCTGAAGGATGTCGGCCCGGTTGAGTCCGGCGGCCCGTACGGCCACCCGGACCTGCCCGGGTCCCGGGTCGGGAGTGGGTCGGTCGGCCAGGGTCAGGACCTCCGGTCCGCCCACCCCCTGATGTATGATTGCTCTCATCCCGGTGCTCCTCCAGGGAAGCGGGGAACCGCCCACGGAAGATATCAACCGGCGGAACGGAGAGAAGAATCCGGTGAGTTTCTACTGCGACTTGGCCCCGGGCCACGAGTGGCACGGGCCGTATCACGAGACGGAATACGGATTCCCCCTCAGCAACGACGCCGAGCTGTTCGGCCGGCTGATCCTCGAGATCAACCAGGCCGGCCTTTCCTGGCTGACGATCCTCAAGAAGAAGGACGCCTTCGTGCGGGCGTACGATGGGTTCGACATCGACCGGGTGGCCGGCTATGGGGCTCGGGAGACCAGGCGGCTGCTGGCCGACGCGGGGATCATCCGCAACCGGCTCAAGGTGGCGGCAGCGATCGCCAACGCGAAGACCCTGGTCGGCCTCCGAGGGTCTCACGGTTCGTTCCACGACTGGCTGCTGGCCCACCATCCGTTGCCGAAGGAGGAGTGGGTCAGGCTCTTCAGGCAGACCTTCCGGTTCACCGGCGGGGAGATTGTGGGCGAGTTCCTGATGAGCATCGGTTTCCTGCCCGGAGCTCATCGCGAGTCGTGCCCGGTCTACCGGACGATCGCCAGGCAACGTCCGGCCTGGATGGCGGCTTCCGCCGCGAGGAAGCAATGATCCGCCTCAGCTACCGCGCCGCCGTGATGACCGCCCCTCACGCAGCCATCGTCCTGCGCGAGATCCCGGCCCCTCAACTGGAGCCCGGGGCGGCGCTCCTCTCGACGCTCTACTCCGAAGTCTGTGGCACCGATGTCCACCTCCACCACGGACGGCTGGCGGGGGTGCCCTACCCGATCATCCCGGGACACGTCTCGGTCGGCACCATTGCCGCGCTGCGGGGCTGGATCACCGACGTGGAAGGTGCTCCACTCCACGAGGGGGACCTGGTCACCTTTCTCGACGTGCACGAGACCTGTCACCAGTGCTGGTACTGTCGGGTCGCCAAGCAGAGCACCCGCTGTCCCGCGCGGAAGGTCTACGGAATTACCTACTCCGCCAACGAGGGCCTCCTGGGGGGCTGGGCCGAAGCGATCTGGCTCAAGCCCGGGGTGAAGATGATCCGGCTGCCGAGGGGCCTCGCGCCCGAGGCCTTCATCGGAGGCGGCTGTGGACTGGTGACCTCGCTGCACGCCGCCGACCTGGCGGAGATCCGGCTGGGACAATCGGTCGCGGTGCTGGGCGTGGGACCGGTGGGGCTGTCGGCGGTGGCGTTCGCGGCGCTTTCCGGTGCCGGGGAGATCATCGCGGTGGGAGACCCTGAGGATCGCCGGGCCTTTGCGGGGCGGATGGGGGCCACCGCCACCCTGGGGCTTGAGCTGCCGGCGGAGGATCGCGCGGCGGAGGTACGGCGGATGACTGGCGGGCGCGGAGTGGA
>CAYINH010000387.1:0-482 GCA_964364615.1 uncultured Gemmatimonadaceae bacterium | reverse complement strand
CTCTCGTCCTGGGCCGGGACGGGGGACGCGTGGTGGTGGTGGGGCAGTACACCGATGGCGGGGACGTCCCGCTCAACCCGCACCGGCAGATCAACCGGAAGCAGGTGGAGATTCGCGGGTGCTGGGGGTCGGACTACTCGCATTTCCACCGGGCGGTGGAGTTGGTGGCGCGGTTCGGCGAGCGGGTGCCCTGGGCGGACCTGGCTGGCCGGATCTTTCCGCTGGAAGAGGCCGGAGCGGCGCTCGCGGCGGTGGAGCGACAGCAGGTGGTCAAGGCGGTGATTGCTGCTCGACCCGCTTGAGAGGATGCGCCGAATCTCGGGGCGGATCGGCGAAGAAGGGAATCCCCGGCTCCCCGCCCTCCAATCCTGGCAGTCTAATTCGGCACCCTTGCATTCTCTGCAGCCCAATCCGGGCGCATGCCGGTCCGAAAGCTGGTCCAATAGGGGTCCGGGGTCCATATTGGCTCTGGGGTGTCCTCT
>CAYINH010000386.1:0-2686 GCA_964364615.1 uncultured Gemmatimonadaceae bacterium | reverse complement strand
CAGGCGACCCGGGTGGCGCGGGGGCATTGGGGAAGAATAACCGGGGGGACCGGGGACCCCGCCGAGACGAGCTACGGGTTGACGATCTGGAACGGCACCGAGGCACCGACCCGGGCGCTGAATCCGGCGATCGAGACCACCGGGCGGACAAAGTAGAAGCCGTTGGGGTCCGAGGTGGTGGGCCACCGGAATCGGTGCTCGAGCTGTTCCTTGGCTGCAGGGTCGAAGATCCTGGAGCCGAGGACTCGAAGGATCGAGTTGGTGCCCGGGTCCACGAGTTCGAGCCTGATGGAGGTGATCTGGCGACAGGGCAACGGCCCTGCGGCGACCAACAGATCGATGGCGCCGGTGACCTGGTGCAGGTCCACCGGGCCGCCATCCGCTTGCACCACCGACCGGAGGTACGCCTCACTGTAGCCGCGATAGATGACCGTGTAGGACGCCTTGACGACGACCGTGGGTGCCGTCAGGGGACTGGCGGCAACCTGAATGCCGGGGGTGCCCCAGCAGGCCTGGATCACGCCTGTTTGGGAGACCGACCCCTGCAGGGTGTCTGCCACCGTCCAGGTGGCCTCGATGGCCTGGTCCTTCTGGTCGAGGAGGGTGAGTTGGAAGGTCCCCCCAAGCAGGAGTCCGAACTCCGGGCCGGCGATCCGGTAGGCCGGGACGGGAGCCGGTGGGGGAGGCCCCACGGGGGGAAAGTCCTCCCTCTCCGAGGTCGGGTTGGAGCAACCGATCAGAAGGCCCGCGAGGGCCAGTTCAGGAAGACCCGGTTTCCGACGCATGCTCCAAACTTCGCGGCGGTGGGGCACTTCCGCTGTGATGGCCATCACCCGCCCCCCCATGGCCCAGTGGGCCACTTGCCGGTTCCCGGTCCCGGGCGTAGTATCGTCCACCCCTAACATCTCCGGAGGCCCTTTGATCCCACGTGGATTTCTTGCACGGGTCGTTCCCCGTGTCCTGTGCGTCTCTCTCCTGGTGGCTGGCTGCGGCACCGATACCACCCTGATCCAGGGTGACTGTGCGACGGTCCATGGTTCTGACATCTGCACCTGGGGGGAGAGCGTCGGGGGCGCGGTGACCGCGTTCGGGGCCACCATTCCGCTCGGGGTGATCGCCAACGCGCCTCCGGAGATGGAGATGGCGTGGCCCCCAGTTGCCTCCGCCCGGATCCCCCTTCCTGAGGCCGTGCAGACGGCCACCGGGGTCCAGGTCCTGACGGTCTTCTGGGAACCGCATGGGCATCCGCCCGGCCCGTACCTGACACCGCACTTCGATTTCCATTTCTACGGCATCTCCATGGCGGAGATCGACGCGATCGACTGCCTGGACGTCACCAAACCGGCCCAGGTGTCGGCGGGCTACGAGCTTCCCGACGTCACGATTCCTGAACTCGGCGACCTGATCGGTCTGTGCGTGCCCACGATGGGAATGCACTCGTTGCCGGCGGCCGAGATGACCTCGGCCGAGATCTTTTCAAAGACCATGGTGGTCGGGTACTACCGGGGTCGGCCCATCTTCATCGAGCCGATGATCGCCGCCCAGACGATGCTCAGTGGCCAGAGTTTCACGGTCGATGTCCCGACGGTTCCGGGGTGGCCGACGACGGGACAGTACCCGTCGAGCTTCGAAGCGGTCTACGACAGCACCGCCCAGAGCTACCGGTTCGTCTTCTCCGGCCTGGCAGGGTCCGGGACAAAGTAGCGATCCGGAAGGGGGTGGGTTGCCTCCGCCGTCATCGTGCGGCGGAGGTGACCATCCGGCTCGCGGGCCCGGGTTTTCAGGGATACGTTGCCGGTCACGTCCAGGGCCGGGTTCTCCTCGCTCGACGACCTCGAGCTGGTCAAGCGCCAGGCAGCTCAACCCGACAGCGGGTGCCTCCACCGCAGGCCGGGGAACCGGGCGAAGTCGCGATCCGTGGTCACCAGTTCGCAGCCCCGCTCGATGGCCATCGCCGCGATCCAGGCATCGGGCACCAGATTCCCACGGGCCTCAACTTCACGACACAACTCGGTGAAAATCGTCCAGTGCCGGGCTCCCGGCTCGACCGGGACGGCGTTGGGCTGGGCACGAAAGGCCTCGGCGAATGCGATGGCAGCCGCGACCGGCGTTGGGGGGTGGAAGACCCGTGGGTGGGTGACGATCCGGAGGAACCCGCTCAGGATCTGGTCGGATACCCCGAAGGCCTCACTTGAGGCAATAAGTGACAGCAGCCACTCTCGATACCGCAGGTGGTCGGGCGAATCTTCCCGGAACGAGTATGCCAGCACGTTGACGTCAACCAGCCGCATCGCCGGAATCCTCACTCATCAGATCGACCAGGCTGGCGGTGTCATCGATGTCGACCCCGGGCTGCAGGCCGAGTCCTTGATAGGTCGGGAGCGGTGGAGGGGGCGATCCCGCCTGGGCTGTCCTGCTGGTCAGCGATTCCAGGGCCTCCAGCCCGCGCCGGAGCACGTCGGACTTGGTGGCGTCCAACTGAGCCGTCAACCGTTCCAGCCGCTCCCGCGCCGGGGGGTCGAGATACACCTGGACCGGCTCGGCGACTCCTCTTCGCTTTGGCCTGCCATGACGCTTTGTCATGACATCATGATATCATGAAATTCGCTCCACTGCCAGCCCTGAGGGCCACACGGCACCCGAGTGAGTGAGCTCACAGACCGATGGCGGGGGAAGTAGTTCAGCG
>CAYINH010000385.1:0-2687 GCA_964364615.1 uncultured Gemmatimonadaceae bacterium | reverse complement strand
AAATTCTAGATCCTCCTGAGTGTAAGGGGTGCCGGTCCGCTCCGGTCCGATCAGCATCACCCCGATGAGTGCGGCCTGCCACCGGAGGGGCACCGCCACAGTCCCGCGACCGAGCAGCGCCATCAGTTCGAGGCTGGTCATATCGTCATCGGCCGGACCCGAGCCACCTCCGAGCACCACCGGGCGTTCGGTGTCCGCCAGGGCGGTGATCAGGGAGGCGGCCGACGGCAGGGCTGCTGGAGCTCGGTCTATCTCGGCCGTGCCTGCAAGTCGGTAGTGCTCATCCCGGTTGTCGATGAGATAGAGAACACCCTTGGCGGCTCCGGCTGCCTCGGTCACCGCGGCCAGGAGCTGGGGTGCGAGCTGCTCGAGAGAGACGAGGGAGCCGAGCCGCTTGGTGAACTTGATCCACTGTTCCCGATAGTCGTACTTACTTCGGTAGAAGTTCAGAGCGATGAAGCGCTTGAGCCGCCAGCGGAGGTTCTCGGACAGCAGCAGTGCTGCCACGACGATCGCAGAGACGAAGATGAGGATCGACCCCCAGAAGGTCTCCGCCGGGATCCCGAGATAGGTGAAGAGCCAGCCGAGCCCCCCGACAGCGAGCAGGTAGAGCCCCAGGACGCTGGCCACCACCGATCGGTAGAGCACCTGCCGGGACAGTGTCAGGCTCCCGCCAAGAAAGCGGTCGCGAACCAGGGAGCCGGCGATCACCAGGGTTCCAGCGAGGAGCGTGGCCGCTTCGGCAGTGAGGTAGCTGGCCAGGAGGACCCGAAAGAGCAGGATCTGGCTGAGGAAGAAGAAGCGGGCGAGGAAGATCCCACCAAGCCCGAGCACCAGGTACTTGATGCGCCAGCGGACAGTTCCCCTGGAGATTCGCAGGCAACTCTCCAGACCGATCAGGAGGCCGACGGTCAGCACGACCTGGAGAATGACGGTATATTGACCCGGCCAGTCGAACTGGACCGCATAGAACGGCCCCGGCATGTCCGAGATGCGGAACGGGGCGGAGCTGGCGAGCGCCAGCGCTCCGCTTGCGGCCAGGGCGGCGGCCACGCCCAAGGCCAGGCGCAGCGCGGCCGGCCAGCGCGCGCCCGCGGGGTATCCGAGGCCCGCAACAAAGAATCCCCACGGGAGGGGGACGGCGAGCGCGGCGGTCCCCCAGACCCTGAGCCAGAACAGCCGCTCCTCCGGCGTGGCGGTGGCTGTCACGAGGGCGTATGCCGCCACGCCCTCGGCGACGAAGGCGAGCATCCCGAGGGCGAAGCTCCACTGGTTCCACCCGCGTGGCCGGCGACCGAGCACGATGGCAGAAAGGGCGAGGCTGCCGAGGACCGGAAGGAGGAACACCGCCGAGTGCGCGGACATCAGGGGCCCGTCTTTCCTGGCCGGGTCAGGGCGAAGTACAGGGGATGGAGCCGGTCCCACAAGGGCGACAGGACCCGCCCCTGAAGGTAGGCAGCCGTGGGCGACAGCACGACCTCAAGGTTCTCGAAGGTGTCGAGCCTCCCGCCCCAGCGTTTCTTGAAGGCATAGACGCCCTGGCGTGGATCATCGGGGTCCTCGGTGGGCGTGCAGCCCCCGAAATCGAACCGGGAGAGGCCGAGGCGGGCCGCATCCCGGATCGCGTGCCAGAAGACGGCGGCTGGGGCTTGCGTGGTGGTCAGCTCGCGGTCGCGCGTCGACCCCCCGAGATAGTAGAGCATCGTGTCTGCCGAGCGGAGGAAGAGGCAAGCCGCGGCGGGACGGTCCTTGTGCCATCCGATGTAGAAGCGCGCCACACCGGATGGCGCGAGCGAGGCGTGCAGGCTCTCGAAGAATGGGCTGGGGAAGTCCGTGTAGGCCCAGCGGGTTCGGACCCGGTCCGAGGTTTCCTTCGAGAGATCGCAGAACGCTCGGAGATCGTCCGCGGTTTCCACGGGTCGCACGACCACGCCCTCCCGCTCGGCCTTCCGGATCTTTCGCTCTGCGCCGTCCATGGACTTGAGCAGGGCTGCCTCGGGTTGTTCGAGATCCAGCACGAAGGTGTGACGCTGGATCAGCCGGGTCCTGGGGAACGCCCACCCGGCCGGCACGCACCCCCACCGCAGCCCCCACATGGTGTCACCGACCTTCACGTGGGGGATACCCCGACGGCCGAGCGCCGCGATAGCCTGGCCCACGAATTCCGGGGATGCCCCCGGGGCGAAGAGATTGGCCCTGGCGGTCAGTCGTCCGATCCCGGGCGCCCAGCCGCGGACCAGGGCGAGGGCCGCATGGTCGGCCGTTCGGAGATAGAGCGGGCGGTAGCCCATGCTCGCCATGGCGCGGGCAAACCCAGCGGTCTGGCACGGCTCCGTCACCAGGTGATCCCAGCTCGCCGGTGGGGCCTTCAGGATCTCCATCAGGGTGCCCCCAGGGCCCCGTCCATGCGACTCGGAGCGACCTTCGAGATCACGTAACGATGCTTTCCAGAGGGCGGCCGGACGATCGTGTTGGTCAGCACGATGTCCACGGAGACCTGCCCATCGAAGAGGCGCGCGAGCTTGGACGCGATGGCGGCGCGGGTCGAGGCCGAGAAGCCGTTGTCCGGGATCACGGTCACCGTGAGATGGTCGATGTCGTCCTGGACAACCTGGAACTCCCGGATGGCGGGGATCTCGCGGAGCACGTAGATGACCGCCAGGGCGTGCATCACCTTTCCGCCGGCC
>CAYINH010000384.1:0-2709 GCA_964364615.1 uncultured Gemmatimonadaceae bacterium | reverse complement strand
CCTGCTGGTGACCGGAGTGTATGGCCGGCCGATCCCCAACCAGAATGGCGCACCGGTCCGGCTCATCGTGCCGTGGAAGTACGGGTTCAAGGGTGGCAAGAGTATTGTCCGGATCCGGTTCCTGGAGCAGATGCCGCGGACGGCCTGGAATCTGGCGGCGCCCCGGGAGTACGGGTTCTACGCCAACGTCAATCCCGCGGTCGATCATCCGCGCTGGAGCCAGGCCACCGAGCGCCGGCTCGGGAAACTGCTCCGCCAGAAGACCTTGCCGTTCAATGGCTATGCGGACCAGGTGGCGGCGCTCTATCGCGGCATGGATCTCCGGGCCAACTACTGACCCGAGTGACCGAAGCGCAAGTCGTACGGCAGCTGCTCAAGCCGGCCCTCTGGCTGGCCGGTCTGGCCCCGATCTCCTGGCTGGTGTGGACCGGATTCCACGGTGGCCTGTCGGCCGATCCGGTCAAGTACCTCACCCACTTCACCGGTCGGACCACTCTCATCATTGTGCTCCTGACCCTGTCAGTGACTCCGATCCGGAACCTCTCGGGCCGGCAGGGACTGGGTCGGGTCCGTCGTCTGGTCGGGTTGTTTGCGTTCTTCTACGCCGTGGTCCATCTGCTGATCTACTTCGTCTTCGATCGCGGTCTGGTCCTGGCCGAACTGGGCGAGGACATTGCCAAGCGCCCCTACATCACCGTCGGCTTCACGGCCTGGACGATGCTGCTCGCCCTCGCCGTGACGTCCCCCCTGGCCATGGTCCGGCGGCTGGGCGGCAAGCGGTGGCAGCAGCTCCACCGGCTGATCTATCTCGTGGTGCCCCTCGGCCTGCTCCACTTTGCCTGGGCGCAGAAGAAGGACCTGAGCCCGCTGTGGCCCTATCTGGTGGCGGTCGGAGGGCTGCTGGCGCTGCGACTCCTCGCCCGGCAACGGTCTCGCCGGCCGCGGGGCCGCGCCGTTCGGGTTCCGCCGGAGGGGTGACCTTCGGCTTGCCGGAGCAGGGAGGGGGGCTTAGCTTCTCGTTCCGTGCCCGCCCGGACGCCACTTCTCGACGCATCCGCCATCGCCCAGACCCTGGAGCGGATGGCCGGAGAGATCGTCGATCTGGCCGGGGGGAACGGGGCTCTCCTGCTGGTGGGGATCCAGCGCCGCGGGGTTGAGCTGGCCGAACGCCTGGCGGCGCTGATCGAATCCCGGACTGGGCACCCCGTCGGCCGCGGCAAACTCGACATCACCCTCTATCGCGACGATCTGCAGGCCATCGGGCCCCGCCCGGTGGTGGGGGAGACCGTCCTGCCTCCGACCCTCGACGGCCGGACGATCGTGATCGTTGACGACGTGCTGTACACCGGTCGGACCATCCGGGCCGCGCTGGATGAGTTCGCTGATTTCGGACGCCCCCGGCGGATCCTGCTGGCGGTGCTGGTGGATCGGGGTGGGCGAGAGCTCCCGATCCAGGCGGATGTCGCCGGGCTGCGGACCACCATCGCACCCGGTGACCGGGTGGACGTCTCGGTGGTAGAACTCGATGGCCATGACGGGGTCGTGGTGTCCGCCGGGGGGACCGAGACGTGACGCCGGCGCTGGGGAAGGACCTGATCGGGCTGGAGCACCTGACCCGGGCCCAGATCACCGCCATTCTCGATACCGCCGAGCCGTTCAAGGAAGTCAGCGAGCGGCCCATCAAGAAGGTGCCGGCGCTTCGCGGAAAGACCATCGTCAACCTCTTCTTCGAAGCCTCCACCCGGACCAGGATCTCGTTCGAGTTTGCCGAGAAGCGGCTTTCGGCCGACACCGTGAACGTCGCTGCCAGCGGCTCGTCGGTGAGCAAGGGCGAGACGCTGGTGGATACCGCCCGCAACCTCGAGGCGATGCGGATCGACATGGTGGTGATCCGCCACCAGTCGTCCGGCGCTGCCCAGTTCCTCGCCGACCGGATCCGATCCAACGTGGTGAACGCCGGCGACGGAAAGCATGAACACCCGACCCAGGGGCTGCTCGACCTGCTGACCCTCCGTGACCGGTTCGGCCGGATTGAGGGTCTCAAGGTTGCCATCTGCGGGGACGTGCTGCACAGCCGGGTCGCCAGGAGCAACATCTGGGGGCTGCTCCATCTGGGCGCGGAGGTCGGCGTCTGCGGCCCGCCCAGCCTGCTGCCCCGCAACATTGCCGAGTTGGGCGTGACCGTGCTGCCCCGGATCGAAGACGCCATCCAGTGGGCCGACGCGCTGAACGTGCTCCGGCTCCAGCTGGAACGGATGGAGGCCGGGTTCATTCCCTCGCTGCGGGAGTACAACCGGGTCTTCGGGGTCACCAGTGATCGACTGGCCCGGGCTCCCCGGGACCTGGTGGTGCTGCATCCCGGCCCGATGAACCGGGGGGTCGAGATCGACAGCGATGTGGCCGACGGGCCCTACAGCGTGATTCTCCCGCAAGTGACCAACGGAGTGGCCGTCCGGATGGCGGTGCTGTACCTCCTGGCCGGGGGTTCCCCGGACTGGACGGCCCCCGCACCGGGGAACGAGGACCGATGAGACCGATGCTGATCCAGGGCGGCCGGGTGATTGATCCCTCGCGGCGAACCGACGGGGTGGCGGATGTCTACCTCGCCGAGGGCCGGATCGAGTCGGTGGGGATGAACATCCCGGTCGGGCCTGACGTCGAGGTGGTGGACGCCAGGGGCAAGGTGGTCGGCCCCGGGCTCATCGACAT
>CAYINH010000383.1:1143-2712 GCA_964364615.1 uncultured Gemmatimonadaceae bacterium | reverse complement strand
AGGACGGGATTCAGTTGCTGGCGATGGCGCGGGTCACGGTGCGCGCCAATATCAATCGGCTGGTGGGTGGCGCCGGTGAAGAGACCATCCTGGCCCGGGTCGGCGAGGGCATCGTGAGCACCATCGGCTCGGCGGAGTCGCACAAGGCAGTGCTGGCGAACCCCGACCTGATTTCCAAGACGGTGCTCTCCAAGGGCCTCGACGCTGGCACCGCGTTCGAAATCCTGTCCATCGACATCGCCGATGTGGATGTCGGCAAGAACATCGGCGCCGAGTTGCAGACCGACCAGGCCGAAGCCGACAAGCGGATTGCCCAGGCCAAGGCGGAGGAACGTCGGGCCCTGGCCGTGGCCATGGAGCAGGAGTACATCGCGGAGACCCAGCGCCAGCGGGCCCGCCTGGTGGAGGCGGAGGCCCAGATCCCCCTGGCGATGGCCGAGGCGTTCCGGGCCGGCAACCTGGGGATCATGGACTACCAGCGGTATCGGAACGTCGAGGCCGATACCACGATGCGGAACGCTATTGCTTCGGGCGGGAAGACTGGCCCGAACACCAAGGAGACCTGAGGCCGTGGACGTTGAGGGCCTGATCCAGTTCGTCATCCTGGTCGGGGCAGGGGCGGCCTTCCTGTTCGGCAAGAAGCAGGAAGCGGACAGGAAGGCCAAGACTCCCCCCCAGCCTCCGGGGCAACGTGTCGCGAAGCCCACCGCCAAGAGGAAGGGTGCTCTCGATGAGCTGTTCGAGACCATCCAGGCGGAATTGGAGAGGGCGAGCGGTGGGACCCAGCCCAGCCCCCGGACGGGGCCGCTGGGCCGTTCAGCCGAGCGCGGGTTGGAGTCGGCCGAGGAGGTGGAGGCACGCGACACGCCTGAAGCCGAGCCGAGGGTCGTCTCCATGGAAGGAACCCCCGATCGACCTGACCGGATCCTCGTTGACTACGACAGTCGGGCCGAAGGGATAGCCCGACAGCGAGTGACCGAGGCTCAAGCCCGGAACCGGGGCTTGACCGTGGCCGACCACGACGCCTTTGACAAACGGATTCGGGGTACCGGGCTGCCGGCCCCGGCCACCGCCGGTGCGGTTCGGCCGGCCTTCCCCCGGGCCGCACTGCGCCAGGCGATCATCTGGCAGGAGATTCTCGCCCCCCCCGTTTCGGAACGCGCAGCAGCCCCGTCGGATCGCTGATCCCATCGTGCCATGGATGCCCGCCTTGAAGCCCTGAGAGCCCGGATTGCCGCGGTGGACCAGGAGTTGGTCCATCTGGCAGCCGAACGACTGACCCTCGCCGCAAAGGTCGGGCAGGCGAAGCTCGCGCAGGGACTTCCGATCCGGAACTACGAGACCGAGGCCGAAGTGCTGGCCCGATACCGCCGTCACGCCGAGGGCGAGGGGGTGGAACCGGAGTTCGCCCGGCGGCTGGCCACCCTGCTGATCGGGGAGGCGGTCCGCCGCCAGGAGGACGGGCGGACCCCGGAAGGCGAGGCGATCGCAAGGGCCACGCCCGCCGGCTCACAGCGGATACTGGTGGTGGGCGGTGGGGGAAGATGGGCCGCTGGCTGGCCAGGTTCT
>CAYINH010000383.1:0-1133 GCA_964364615.1 uncultured Gemmatimonadaceae bacterium | reverse complement strand
GGCCCCCCCCCGCGGGCGCCCGCCCCTTCGGGGGGGGGGGCGGGGGGGCAACGCGGGGCCGCTGGCTGCCCCGGGTCTTGCGGGGGCCGGGGCATTCTGTCACGACCCAGGATCCGGCGGGGCCGGTGGAGGGGTTCCCCCACGTGGAGCCTGCGGCCGGGGTCGCTGACTTCGAGGTCATCGTGCTCGCCATGCCGCTCAGTCAGGGCCCGGAGGTCCTCCGGGGAGTGCTGGCGCAGGAGCCTCGCGGCCTGGTGGTGGACATCTCCAGCCTCAAGAGCCACCTGCTGGCTGACCTGAGGGCCGGGGCGGCCCGGGGGCTCCGGGTGGCGAGTCTCCACCCGCTCTTTGGGCCCGAGGTCCGGACCTTGGCGGGCCGGATCGTGGCGGTCTGCGATTGTGGACACCGTGGGGCGGCCGCTGATGCGGCCCGACTGTTCGAGGGGACGGCCCTGACCGTCACCCGGATTCCGGTGGAGCGGCACGACGAGTACATGCAGTACGGGCTCGGCCTCAGTCACCTGGTCAGTATCCTCTTCTTTACCACCCTCATCCGGGCCGGCGCCAGCTTCGACGACCTGGCCACGATGGCCAGCACTACCTTCCACAAGCAGGTGCGGACGGCGGCGGAGGTCGCCTCGGAGAATGCCGAGATGTATGCCGAGATCCAGCGCCTGAATCGACATTCCATCGAGCTCTATGGGGTGGTCCGGGAGAGCCTGGCGGCGCTGGAGGCGGCCGCCCTGGCGCCGGAGCCCGACCAGTTCATCGAGCTGATGCTGGCGGGGCGGGCCTGGTTCCCGGCGGTGGTGCCACAGGAACTCGGGTAGCGACCTTGCCGGGGGCGAGCCAGGGAGGCATTTTCTCCGCGGGCCCGGGTGGCGGAATGGCAGACGCAGTGGACTCAAAATCCACCGCCGGCAACGGCGTGCGAGTTCGACTCTCGCCTCGGGCATTGGTTCCACTCTCAGCGCCGAACGATTGTCCCTCTCGGCGCGTATTCCAATGATCATGGCGTTCCTGAACGGTGATTCGACCCGTTGACGCGAAGGAAGTGGCGCGGTTGGAACGACAAACCGTCATTGGCAAGTGAGGCTCAGTATGCGACCTGTCTTCCTGCTGTTGGCCGGACT
>CAYINH010000382.1:0-2714 GCA_964364615.1 uncultured Gemmatimonadaceae bacterium | reverse complement strand
TGGACGACTTCCAGCAGGGCATCGGCGATCTGAGCGGTCAGCCGCTCCTGCACCTGCAGCCGTCGGGCGAAGATATCCACGATCCGCGGCACCTTGGAGAGACCGACGATCCGGCCGTAGGGCAGGTAGGCCACATGGGCCCGCCCGAAGAACGGGAGCATGTGGTGCTCACAGAGCGAATAGAACTCCACATCCCGCACCAGAATCATGCTCTCGTGCGGTTCGTCGAAGATCGCGTTGCCCACCACTTCGCGGACGGTGAGCCGATACCCCCGGGTCAGGTACCGGAGGGCGGCCTCGACCCGGAGCGGGGTCTTCTTCAGCCCCTGGCGTTCGGGGTCCTCACCCAGGGCGGCGATCATCCGCCGGATTTCGGTCTGGAACCCCTCGTTCCGCGGTTCAGTCCCCTTCATAATCCACCCAGTTGCGAGGCGTCTCCCAGAGCCGGACCCGGCGGAGCCGGCCGGCCGGAATCCGATCCACCAGTTGTTGCCAGATGTACACCGCGATGTTCTCGGCGGACGGCAGCTGGTCCCGGAAGAAGGCCACGTCGAGGTTGAGGTTGCGATGGTCAAGCTCGGCGATCACCGTCGCCTCCGCCAGTTGCTTGAGAACGGACACATCCACCACGTAGCCGGTCTCGGGCGAAATCTCGCCCTCGACCATCAGTTCGAGTTCGTAGTTGTGTCCGTGGTAGTTCGGGTTGTTGCAGGGCCCGAAGGTGTCCCGGTTCCACTGGTCGGACCGGGCCGGGTTGTGGAGCCGGTGGGCGGCGTTGAAGTGAAGGCGGCGGACAACCGTGCACCTGGGCATCGCGGGATCCGGGAGGGAGGAAGACGAAGGCGCCGCCACGAGATGTGTCGGCGCCCAGGGGTCGATCGAAGAGAGCGAGGATTATTGAAGCCCGAAGGAAAACTTTGGCGCCCTCTCCCTGGCTTCTGCCTTCCCCGTCGGGGCATGGCATCTGTCTGAGAATGTGGGCCCACAATCGGACCTGTTGGCTCAATAATTGAGCTCGCTCCTCCCGACCGACTCCGCTATTATACCGGCAGCATCTCACCCCGTCAACGCTGAGAGGTCCGGACGTGCTGCTGCTCGCCGCCCTGGTCCTGATCGCCGCCTGGTTCGTCCTGACCTTCATCCTCCCGCTCGGACTGGGAATCGTCCACGTCCTGCTGGCGGTGGGGCTGACCCTGCTGATCCGGTGGTGGGCCCTGCGCGACTCGCCCCCTTCCAGCCGCTAGATCTCCCAGTTGGACAGGACGATCCCCCGCGCCGTCCGCTCCGGACCGGGGCCGTGGTACATCCGCAGGTCGGTCCAATGCGCCTCGAACCCGGCCCCCACCAGCGCCTCAAAGACCTCCCCATAGGCCGACTGGCAGCGGACCGACACCCGGTGCGGGGTGGTTTCCCGGGTGGCGGCCTCCGCCGTCACCATCGCCAGCAGCTGACGGAACGACGCAAGGTCCGCCGCCACCAGCTTGAGCACCCGGGTCTCATCCTCCAACCGGCCCAGCGCCAGGGGTACCCGGTGCCAGAGGGCAAAGGCCAGGAGGCCCTCGGGCCCCCGCCACAGCGTGGTGTCCCCCAGATCGAGCTCGGCCGTCAACTGCAACTCCCTGGTGAAATCCACCCCCGGCGCGAGCCGGTGCGTCAGCGCCCGGCACTCGGCCAGCCCGGTCTCCCGGTCGACCTCGGACAGCCGCTCTCCGGCCGCGACCACCGGATCGTCACCCTCGGCGTCCCGGATCATGGTGATCGTCAGATGGCCCGGGAGAAAGCCCAGCCGGCTGTAGAATCCGATGTTGTCGATCGTGCGGGGCATCGTCTCCAGCCCGATCCGGGTGGCCCCGTGGGCCCGGAGCCACTCGAGTCCTTCACGGACGACCCGCTCGCCGACCCCACGGCCCTGGAGGGCCGGCCGGACCGCGAGCGGTCCCATCCAGCCTTCCTCACCCGAGCGATGGACCATGTTAAAGGCGGCGAGTTCCCCCGAGGCCTCGCGCCAGAGCATGGCCCCGACGCCGGCGTCCTCGATCGCGTACCGCCAGACCGTCCGGCTCAGGTGGGGTACCCGGACCCCGGTCATGCCATCCCGGTGATAGCGATCCGTGAAGGCATCACTGAACAGCCGGTTCAGAGCGTCCACGTCCTGCAGGGTGGCCTGATCGCGCACCAGCGCCGCCGCATCAGGCCGCCACATTCTGCCCCGCTCCCTCGGCCCGCACCTGCGCCACGCCGCGCTCCAGATCGAAGTCCAGTCGGACCACCTGATCGAAACCGTCCCGGACACTCTCGATGTGGGTAATCAGGATCACCTGGGGGAACCGGTCCGCCAGCCGTCGAAGCAGGTCGATGACCGCCCCTCGCCGCTCGTCATCCAGCGACCCGAACACCTCGTCGAGAATCAGCAACGAGAGCGGTTGCCCGGCCCGCTCCGCGATCATCTGACTGATGGCCAGACGGAGCGCCAGACTCACCACATCCTCCTCACCCCCGGACAGCACCGACTGCGGCTCGCCGTCCTCCACAATGGTAGGGACGTAGTCCTCGTTCAGTTCGAACTCGGTGTACCGTCCGGTCGTCAGCTCGCGCAGGAATCGGGAGCCCAGGTCGGAGAGATCCGGCCGCATGGTGTCGTTCAGATCGCTCCGCAGATCCGCCAGCGCCCGGTCGAGTTCCTGATTGAGGATCAGCGCCTGGCCGTGCTCCCG
>CAYINH010000381.1:0-2714 GCA_964364615.1 uncultured Gemmatimonadaceae bacterium | reverse complement strand
CCTTCGTCCAGAAGCGGAAGCCGGACTATCGGGGTCTCCGGCGTCGGGCGGCGGCAGGCGGCAGCACCGAGTTCCTCTGGGGGCCGTACACCAAGGCCTGCCCGAAGTGCGAGGCGACCGGCATCCCGGAGCAGTTCCAGTTCTGCGGCGCCTGCGGGCAGGGGCTGGGGTAGCCGGATGACCGCGGAGTCGACCTCACCAGTGGCGCTGGTCACCGGGGCGGGGCGCGGGATTGGCGCGGCCATCGCGCGCACCCTGGCGGCCGACGGCTGGGATGTGGCGCTGGTCGATCTGGGCGCGATCCGGGACGCCGAGGATGTCGCCGCCGCGATCCGTGCCGCCGGTCGGCGCGCCACGGTGTTCGAGGCCGATGTGACGAGCGTACCGGGGGCGGAGGCATGCGTGGCCGCCGTGGTCCATGACTTCGGCCGACTGGACGCCCTGGTCTGCAATGCCGGTGTGACCCGAGACGCGATGGTCTGGAAGATGACCGAGGAAGCGTGGGACACCGTACTCTCGGTCAACCTCAAGGGATGCTTCACCTTCTGCCGGGCGGCCGCCCCGGTCTTCCGGGCCCAGCGGAGCGGCCGGATCGTCACCATCGCTTCGATCAACGGCCTCCGCGGCAAGGCGGGGCAGGCCAACTACGCCGCGTCCAAGGCCGGGGTGATGGCACTGACCCGGTCGCTCGCCCGGGAACTGGGGCCGTCAGGGGTGACGGTGAACTGCGTCGCGCCGGGGATGGTGCGGACCGCCATGAGCGCCGAGCTGCCGGCCAAGGTCCTCGAGGACGCGGTGGCCGAAACGGCGTTGGGGCGGCTCGCCGATCCGGAAGACGTCGCGCACGCGGTCGCCTTTCTCTGCTCCTCGCGGGCCCGACACATCACCGGCGCCGTCATCCAGGTCGATGGCGGGCAGCGAATGTGACGAGGGGAGACGGACATGCCTGACTCGGCGACCATGGTCCGCTACGAAGTCCGCGACGATATCGCCCTGCTGACGCTGCACGCGCCGCCGGTCAACATCCTCACCGCGGCGGTGATGGAGGAGTTGGCGGTGGCCGTTGAACGAGCCGTGGCGGACTCCTCGCTCAAAGCGATCGTCCTCCAGGCCGAAGGGCGGGCCTTCTCGGCGGGCGCGGACGTCGGGGAGCACCGTCCGGAACAGGCCCCGGCGATGATCGCCATGTTCAGCCGGCTCTTCCGGGCACTCGGCGCCAGCCCGCTGCCCGTGGTGATGGCCGTGGACGGGGCGGCGCTCGGGGCCGGGTTCGAGCTGGCCCTCATGGCCGACATCCTCCTGGCGAGCGAGCGGGCCACCTTCGGCCAGCCGGAGATCCGGCTCGGCTTCTTCGCCCCGGTCAGCGTGGCTGGATTGTCGGCCCGGATCGGGGTCGCCCGGGCGATCGAGGTGACCGCCACGGGGCGCAGCTACTCGGCCGCCGAAATGTCCGCCATGGGCCTGGTGTCCCACCTGGTCCCGGGGGAGGGGATGGAAGCGGCGCTGACGGCGGTGCTCGACGACCTCCGGCGGGCGAGTCCCCTGATCATCCGGATGAATACCAGGCTGATCCGCCAGCTCCCCGGCCGGCCGTTTGAGGCGGCCCGCCAGGAGGCAGAGCGGGTCTTTCTGGAGGATCTGATGGTGACCAAGGATGTGCGGGAAGGGATCGCCTCGTTCTATGACAAGCGGCGTCCGGTCTGGACGAATCGCTGAGGAGGGCGACATGCGGATTCTGATTACCGGAGCCGGGGCACTGGGCGGATTCGTCGGGGCCAGCCTGGCACGGGCCGGCGAGAACGTCACGCTGCTCGAGATCAACCAGGCCCGGGCCCGCCTGCTCAATGAGGCCGGGCTGGTCATCACCCGCACCGGCGAGGAGGAGGTCCGGGTCCCGGTCCAGGTGGTGACCTCGGTGGAGGGACTCGACCCATTCGACCTGGTGTTCATCGCCGTCAAGACCTATCAGACCGAAAGCGCGGTGCGGGATTCGATGCCGGCCGTCGGCCCGCACACCCGGTTCCTGTCGATGCAGAACGGAATCGGCAACGCCGAGACCATCGCCCGATTCGTTGCCCCGGAACGGATTCTCTGTGGCATTACCTACCACAGCATCCAGCACATGGGCCCGGGGCGACTGCAATACCGCACCGGGATCAAGCCGGTGCAGATCGCCCCGTTTGTCGGCGAGGTCACCCCGGAGATCGAGGCGGTCGCCGAGATGTTCCGCCGGGCTGGAATCGACACCAATGTGGCCCCGAACATCGACCACGCGCTCTGGCAGAAGTTGCTTCACAATGCCGCGATCAATCCGGTGTCGGCGGTGACGGGTCTCACCTGCCGGGAAATCCTCGGGGACCCCGACCTGATGGCGTTTCTCCGGGATCTGACGGCCGAGATCATCGGGGTAATGCGGGCGCGGGGGATACCGATCGTGGACGAGGAGGATCCCTTCCGTCCGATCATCGGGTCCCTGAAGGCGCTCGGCAAGAACCGCCCCTCCATGTGGCAGGACCTCGCCCGGGGCATGCAGACCGAGGTCGATGGGATCAACGGTGCCATTGTGGCTGAGGCGGAGCGCCTCGGACAGTCCGCGCCCCACAATGCCGCCCTGACGCGCTTCATCCATTCCCGGGAGCGCCAGAAGTTCCTGAACCGGCAGGAGATTGTGCGAGAGCTCGGCGTGGAAAGTCCGGGGGCAAGGGCCCCCGTCG
>CAYINH010000380.1:0-2729 GCA_964364615.1 uncultured Gemmatimonadaceae bacterium | reverse complement strand
AAGAGGGTAGGGGGACTGCCCTCCAAGTTGGGTTGCCCGGGCTTGCTTTTAGGTGTTTCGTTTTGTAACATTCGCTAGGCTTCCTGGAGGATTCATGCGCTGGTACTGGTCGAAAATCGTGATCGGGGCCCTGCTGGTCTTCGGAGTTGGGTATTCTGGCTACCTCGTGGTCCGCCGCCTGGTTTCGGCCGGGAAGATCATGGTCCACTCCACCAATCCGATCACTATTCCCCTCAAGTTCGTCCCCTTCGCCCTGGCGGGGGATGAGATAGGGACCTTCCAGCGGGTGACCTTCCGCCGCTCCGCGCCCGATGCGGTCGAAGGGATTGACCTGCGGGTCCAGGTGAAGGACAGCGCGGTGGCCGAGGCACTGAGGGCCTGTCGGGTGACCCCGGCGGGGGTAGGCAACTTCGATCCTTCGAACGGGTTCCGGTGCCTCGATCAGGGGACGGCCGACAGCGGCCTGGTGTTGCTCGGGGAGGTCCGGGTGCGCGGTCCGGAGGGACTCGAGTTCACGATCCCGCTCCTGGTGGACTCAGCGCTCTTTGGCCAGATCACCGGGACTGGGGGATCAGCGGTGGAGAATACCCGGTCCCTGCTGAGGGCCGATGAAGCCGCAGCGGCGGCCGCCATGGCGGAGAAGGCCGCGGTCCGGGCCACCCAGAAGGCGGAGTCCCTCAGCACGGCCATTCGGACCCGGGTGAAGCTCGAGCAGGGGCCTGCGACGCCCTGAAGAGGGCTGGCCCGGTAACCCCTTCGGGGGCTTTTTCTTAGGACGGAACTCCCCGGGGTGATCCAGCGCGGCACGACTTTTGACCAGAAGTCGGCCGCGCTGTTATTTTGATTGATGCCAGTGCTGGCCGTGATCCCGGCAAGGCTGGGTTCAACCCGATTCCCTCAGAAGCCGCTCCAGCTGCTTGCCGGCGAGCCCCTTGTGGTTCGGGTCGCCCGGTGCGTCCAGGGAATGGGCTTGGTGGATCGGATCGTGGTAGCCACCGATGCAGAGGCCATCGCGGCCGCGGTTGCGGCTGCCGGGTTCTCGGTGGCCATGACGGCCGCGACCCACCTTTCTGGAACCGACCGGGTCGCGGAAGTGGTGGGTCAGCCGGGGTATCGGGAGTTCGACCTCATCGTGAACGTCCAGGGGGATGAGCCCTTCCTTCCTCGGGCGGCTCTGGCGGGCGCGATAGCCCGGGTGCGGGCCGGTGATCAGATCGGAACTGCGGCCGCCCCGCTGGTGGAGGCGGATGCTGGCGACCCGAACCGGGTCAAGGTGGTGACCGACCTGGCGGGACGGGCTCTGTACTTCTCCCGGTCGGTGATCCCGGCCAAGCGGGGCCCGGGCCCGGGTTCGGGGTACTGGCAGCATCTGGGGATCTACGCCTACGGCCGCGAGGCTCTGCTGCAGATGGCTGCCCTGGAGCCCACACCGTTGGAGCGGGCCGAGCGGTTGGAGCAACTCCGGGCCCTGGAGCACGGGATGCGGATCGGGGTCACCCGGCTGACAGAGCCGGCGCCGGCCGGAATTGACACCGCCGAGGACCTGGCCCGGGCGGAACGGTATTGGACACAGCGACAGGGGAGCGCATCATGAGCACTGGGGGACCGACCAAGTACATCTTCGTGACCGGCGGGGTGGTCTCCTCGCTCGGGAAGGGCATCGCGGCCGGCTCGCTGGGACGGCTGCTGGTGGAACGAGGGCTGACGGTCACCATCCAGAAGTTCGACCCATACATCAACGTCGACCCCGGCACCATGTCGCCGTTTCAGCACGGTGAGGTCTACGTGACGGACGACGGGGCCGAGACGGATCTCGACCTCGGGCACTACGAACGGTTCATCGACCGCTCACTCTCCCGACAGAACAACATCACGACGGGACGCATCTACCAGAACGTGATCAACAAGGAGCGTGCCGGGGAGTACCTCGGTTCCACCGTCCAGGTCATTCCGCACATCACCGACGAAATCAAGGGAGCCATTCGCCGGGCCGGCCCGGGCCACGATGTCGTCATCACGGAAATCGGCGGAACGGTGGGCGACATTGAGTCGCTCCCGTTCCTCGAGGCCATCCGGCAGTTCCGGCAGGAGGTCGGGCGGGAGAATTCCCTGTTCGTCCACCTGACGCTGGTACCGTACATCGCGGCGGCCGGGGAGCTGAAGACCAAGCCGACCCAGCACTCGGTGCGAGAGCTGATGCAGATCGGCATCCAGCCCGACGTGCTGGTCTGCCGGAGCGAACAGCCCCTCTCGGCGGATATCAAGCGGAAGATCGCGCTGTTCTGCAATGTGGATTACCAGTGCGTGATCGAGAGCCCCGACGTCAAGTCGATTTACGAGATTCCGGCCAGGTTCCATGACCAGGGGCTCGACCGGGAGGTCTGCACCCGGCTTCGCCTGGAGACGCCGGAACCCAATCTCACGGCCTGGCGCCAGATGGTCGCCCGGATTCTCAATCCCGGCCGCCGAGTGCGGATCGCGGTCGTCGGGAAGTACACCGACCTGGCCGACGCCTACAAGTCGATCCACGAAGCGCTGGCGCACGGCGGCATCCCCAACGACGCCGGCGTGGACATCGAGTGGCTGGCCAGCGATCGATTCACCGATCAGGACGCCGCCGGACGCCTGCTGACCGGGTTTGACGGGCTCCTGGTGCCCGGCGGGTTCGGGGACCGGGGAATCGAAGGGATGGTCCAGGCGGTCCGCTGGGCCCGGGAGCACGCGCTGCC
>CAYINH010000379.1:0-2735 GCA_964364615.1 uncultured Gemmatimonadaceae bacterium | reverse complement strand
CCAGCTGTCTGATCGCCTCGGATTCCCGCCAGGCCGAAAACTCGGCCGCGGCGTCCGACCCGACCAGCAGCACCAGGTGGGCTCCCGGCCGCTCTCCCGCCAGGGCGCGGAGGCTGTCCACCGTGTACGACGGTCCCGACCGGTCGACCTCCCGCCGGTCCAGCCGAAGGCCCGGGGCGGCTGCGATCGCCAGCGCCACCATGGCGGCCCGGTCCTCGGCCCCTGCCCAATGGCGGCCCGCCTTGAAGGGCTGGGTCCCGGCGGGAGTCACCAGCACCTCCTCGAGCCGGAGCGCCTCTCGGAGCACCTCAGCCGTGATCAGGTGACCGTGGTGGATCGGATCGAATGATCCGCCCAGGATCCCGATCCGCATGATTCAGAGCGTATCGGTGACAGCCCGGGCCGGGCAGGCATACGCCACGTCCGGTACCACGGCTGGAAAGAACCGGTCAATGTACCCGCAGGTTTCCCGGAGATCCTCGACGTAGCCCAGTTTGCGGTAGGCCTCCACCAGGCTCACCAGCGCCGGCGGCACCGAGCGGGTCCTGGGATAGGTGGCGATCAGCGACCGCAGGGTCAGAATGGCCGACTCGGTCGCCTTGAACTTGAGATAGAATCGGGCCGAGCGAAGCTCCTTCTCGGCGAACTTCTCGTGGAGTCCCAGGACCCGCTGCTGGGCTCGCCCGGCGGCTCCGGTCCCGGGAAACCGCTGCGACACCTCCTGGTAGGTGGCCATCGCGGACTCTCCATAGGAGGGATCCAGTTCGGGGCGTCGCCAGAGGGCCGCGTACGCGTCCCCGGCCCGCACCAGCGCGGCCGGCGCGAGCGAGTCGACCACCCCTTCGTCGGCCACCCGGCGAAACTCCCGGACCGCCTCAAGCTGGAGGCCATTCGCCAGCTTGGCTTCCCCCAGCATGAAGTACCCCTGGGCCCGGCGCGGATCGGAGTAGTCAAGCAGCAGCAGCGCCCGATTCAGCACTTCAATCGTCTTGCTCCAGTCGCCCGACCGGAAATGGGCCTCCCCCACCACCATCAGCGAATCGGTACGCCGGCTGGTGGATTCCACCGTCTCCGCCGGGGGGGCCGGTTTCGGGGCTCCCCGGCCAAAGAGACACCCTGTGCCCAGCACCGTCCCAAGCAGCACCACCCGGCCACTCCGCTTCATCATCCGTCCTCCGATTCGGTCGGCGGAGGCTCCGCCGTCGCGATCGCGTTCAATCGTTCAGTGGCCAGCAATCTCAGAGAATCGGAGAGATTCGGCATCGCCAGCAGGCCTCCCCACCACATCGCCGCCCCCAGCAGATCGCCGTTCCGGCTCCGGGCGTCACCCAGGCCCAGCCGGGCTCGCTGCGACACCGGACCCACGGTATCCGCCAACAGGGCCGTCGCAAACCAATCCTCCGCTCTCGCCGGCTGGTCGGTGTCGAGGGCATCCCAACCCAACTGAAGGGCACAGGCCCCCAGCCCCACCTGCGCCTCACCCTTCAGCCTGGTGTCCGAGGCGCGGCGCATCGCCGTGCGGTAGGCCCGGGTGGCCGCCTCACAGGCCGTGGTCGACTCGAGCGCCCGGCCGTAACTGACCAGCAGGCGGTCCACGGCCTGAGCGCCGTCCGCCACGGCCAGAATGGCGGGAAGGATGCTCACCGCCTCCTGGTGCCCCAGCGCGGCCGCCCCGGCCCGGCGCAGGGCAGCCCGCGAGATCGGACGATCCGGAGCCGCCCGGCGGAGCGCGACCATGGCGCTCCCGACGATCGCCGAACCCGAGTCCGCCCGCGATGCGGACCGGATGACCCGCTCCAGCCCCCGGGCGGCCTCCTGTTGCCGGGTGGGATCCCCGAGACCGAGTTGCAGGTAGGCGTCGATGGCGGCGGGGAGATCACCGGCCCGGAGCGCCGCAGCCCCGGCCTTGGCCCACAGTACCGGGTCGGGTCGGGCGCGAACCCCGGTCTGGTATTCGGCCAGGGCCTTGAGGAACTCCCCTTGGGTGTAGAACTCATCGCCCAGCAGTTCATGGTCCGCAGTGCCACCCCGACAGGCCACCACGGATAACACCAGCACCAGCCACAAGACGGGTCGACCGATCACAGATTGGAACCCAGGATCGACAGATACGCCGTCACCCGGGCGTGGCCCGGACGGCGCACCAGGCATTCATGCCAGAGGGCCCGCGCGGCCTGGGGATCTCCCGCCAGGTAATGTGCCAGCCCCAGCGCAGCCCGGGCATCGATGAAGTCGGGATTGGCGGCGAGAATCTGCTCCAGGTGCTCCCGCGCCTCGAGGGCACTCCCCTGTTCCAGCAGGAGCCGGGAAAGTCGGTACCGGAGATCGTGAAAGGTGGGTCCCAACTCCACGGCCCGCCGAAACTGAGCGACGGCCTCAGCGAGGTCGCCTGCCTCGGCGTACGCATCACCCAGACCCGCGTGATGATTCGCCAGCCGGGACGCCACCAGGCGA
Organism: uncultured Gemmatimonadaceae bacterium; assembly: GCA_964364615.1. GTDB lineage: Bacteria > Gemmatimonadota > Gemmatimonadetes > Gemmatimonadales > GWC2-71-9 > SZUA-320. The sequence continues at coordinate 281 of CAYINH010000379.1, read as the reverse complement.
GGATAGCCCGCCACCCGGCCCTGCCCGTGCGTGGCCGCCTGCCGGAAGGCCGCCTCGGCCTCCTCGGTTCGGCCCAGTTCGGAGAGGATGATGCCGCGGTGAATCTGGGCTTCCAGATACCGCTCGTTGAGCACCAGGGCCCGGTCGAACTCGCGCAGGGCCTCGGTATGCTGACCGAGAAAGGACCGGCACAGGCCCAGTAGATGATGCACATCGGCAAAGGCGTGGCCCGCCGCGACCAGATCTTCCAGGATATGGGCAGCCCCGTAGTAGTCCTGCAG
>CAYINH010000378.1:0-2763 GCA_964364615.1 uncultured Gemmatimonadaceae bacterium | reverse complement strand
CTGCCGGCTCAATCATCCGGGGCCAACCGTGGCCTTCCGGCTGGACCGGCCGGGCGTAAAGTCGGTGGCCTATGTCACCGACAATGAGTTGGACGGGATCACCCACGGTGTCAGCCCCGATTGGCGGGCTGGTCTGGTAGATTTCCTGAGCGGGGTCGACACCTTGGTGCACGACACCATGTTCACGGAGGCGGAGCTGACGTCCCGGGCCGGATGGGGGCACTCCAGTCCCCGCCGGGCGATCCAGCTGGCGGCGGATGCCGGATGTGGCGAGTTGCTGTTGTTCCACCACGACGTCTTCAAGGACGATGATGCGATGGATGCCATGGTGCAGCGGTCCCGCCTGGCGGCGGCTGAACTGGCTCCCGGGTTGAGTGTTGACCCTGCGATTGAGGGAACCTCCCTCACGCTGGAGGAGAGATAAGAGATGAGGATCATGCGAAGCATCCTGTTGGCGCTCGGCGCCGTCACGACGGCTCTGCCGGCCGTGGCCCAGCAAGACACCCGTCCCGGGGTTGCGGTCCTGCCGTTCGAGAATGGCGGATCCTACGGCCGGAACAAGGACGACTACGACGCGCTCCGGCGGGGGATCGCGGGACTGATGATCAGCGAGCTGAGCCGGAACCCGGCTGTTCGGCTGGTCGACCGGGCGGAAACGGCGCGGCTGCTCGACGAACATGCGCTCGCCAGTTCGGGGCGGGTCGACGCCGGCACCGCCGCCAAGGTGGGCAAGCTGGTGGGCGCCCGCTACATGGTCACCGGCAGCTTCATCGATATGTACGGGGAGTTCCGGCTGGATGCCCGGATCATCAATGTCGAGACCGGCGAGATCCTCAAGACCGTGCGGAACGATCCTCAGTTCAAGGACATCAAGCAGCTGGACCGGATCATTCAGTCGGTGGCCGAACGGGTGATGGCGGAGACCCGGCTGGCCCAGATGACGCCCGGACCCGCGGCCCAGGCCGAGGTCCCGACGGAGGCGCTGATCCTCTACAGCCGGGCCCTCCTCTATGAGGACCACGGTGAGAAGGCCAAGGCCATCGAGTACTATCAGAAGGCACTGGAGCAGTTCCCGGCCTTTGCGGAGGCCGAGCTGGGACTCAGGAAGGCGAAGGGGTCGTAGTCCGGAACTGAATGGCCAGGCCGGCGAAGACGCCGGCGTGGAGCGGGAAGACCAGCGCGCTGATGTCCCCCATCTGCTGACCGGTCATTCGGGTCAGGGCCACCAGCACCCCGAGCAGTGACACGACGGCTCCGAACCGGGCACAGAAGAGCCCGATCCGGAGCCGTGGAGCATTCCCCCGGATCATCCCCGGCAGCACCGCCAGAAAGACGAACGCCACCACGGTGAAGTGGAGGATGTTGGCGTTGCGGTACGCGGCCACGTGGTCACTCAGGCCCCAGAACCAGAACAACAGCAGCGCGGCGACCCCGACCGCCAGCTCCCAGAGACCCGCCAACGCGAAGAAGGCCCACCGCAGCGGGGCGCTCCGACGCCCTCCGGTCGCCAGGAGCAGCAGCAGCAGCGCGCTGCCTACCCCGATCATCGCCAGTCGCCTGGTCGGTCCGACCGGCACGGTTTCGGGTACCGCGAACAACTCCGATTCGGCCAGCTGCACCTCCCCCCGCACCAGAGGCCGGGGTGCCCCATCCGGCCCGACGACCTCGACCCCTTGCAGATGGCGCATCAGTTGGACCGGGAGAAACGACGCCTCCCATCCCGTCACCGGCCGATCGGTGGCCGGGCCGAGCGCCGCCATGACCCCGGCGTAGAGGGCCACGTTGTAGGCCATGGCCATCCTGGTGTGATCACGCAGGGTCAGCGCAGTGGTATCGGCCTTGAGTCGTCGACCGACGGCCCCACCAGTCGCCAGATCTATGGCATCCCGAATTCGAGTCGAGCAGTTGTCCCGGTAGTAGTCGTACCGATAGCGCCCGGAGTCGCGGCTCAGGGCGCTCTCGAGCGAATCACGGAGGGCGGTGACCGCGGCCGGGGGGAGATCGAGCTCCTGCAGCCAGACCGGACGGCCGAGTCCGACGTAATGGTTGATCAGGGCCACCCCGTCAGCCCGGCCCATCCAGTAGTCCATGTGACCGCGGGCGAACTCGAGCACGAACCCGGGCTTCAGGAAGTCAAAGCGACCATAGTCATAGCCGACGCTCTCCCCCGACGAGGGGGCCCGGAAGAGCAGCGCGTTGTGGCCGAAGCGCTCCCAGATCTCCGCCCCGGGTCCGAAGGTGACCAGGTAGACTGCGACCCGATCGGAGGCCGGGAACTGGGCCGGGAGGGCACCGGGCGACAGCAGGAGGGCCAGCAGCCCCAACCGCCACCCACGACTCACAGAGTGATATCCTGTCCTTCGGTGGCCGAGCGATAGATCGCCTCGAGGACCCGGAGTGCGGTGACGGCCTCCTCCAGGGGCGGGACCGGAGCCTTGCCGTCGATGGCGGCCAGGAAGTGGGCCCACTGGGCCCGGAAGGAGGCCTGGAAGATGCCCTCCCGGCTGAGCGAGCTGGTGGGGGAGACGTCGTGCGTCACCCCGTGCATTTCCTTCCAGACTCGGAGCGGGTTCATGCTGGCGCTGCCCTTGGCTCCCCGAACCCCCGCCCCGAAATGCTCCCCTTCGCCAATGTGCCGCCACGTCACGTCGACGAACACCGAGAGCCCCCCCGCACAGTGGCTCAGGGCACAGCCCGACTGCTCGACGCTCCGCTCGGCCCGTCCCCCCAGCGCGGCACTGACCCGGCGGGGGGGCGGTTGCC
>CAYINH010000377.1:0-2833 GCA_964364615.1 uncultured Gemmatimonadaceae bacterium | reverse complement strand
GGGCCGGCCGCTGGTGGTTGCCATCGACGGCCCTTCCGGGTCCGGGAAGTCCAGGCCCGGACTGGCGGGTTCACCGCGTTCATCTGCTGGCCGCTGCAACCCGAGGGCACCCCCACGATGTCGCATATGCCCCGGCAGGATGCCGTGAGTTACCTCCGCACCCTCGCCATCGGACGGATCGTGCTGGACAACGTACCAAACCATCAGTCATCCTGGGTGACGATGGGACACAAGATCGGTCAGGTGGCCCTCCGGTTCGGCGCCAACGACTACGGCAGCCTGATGATGGAGGAGAACGTCGTGTCGTCCGCCGGCACGACGTATCGCACGACCATCGATGAGATCGAGCGACTGATCCACGACGCGGGATTCGAACCGCGTCGGCGGCTGCAGGACTACTCGCTGATTGAGACCGCGGCCCTGGTCGCATGATCGGTCCTCGCCAGCGGGTCGGCATCGGCTACGATTCCCATCGGTTCGCCCCCGGCCGCCCGCTGGTGCTGGGTGGGATCGAGATCCCCCATTCCGCAGGCCTGATTGGTCATTCCGATGCCGATGCCGTGACCCACGCCCTGATTGACGCGCTGCTGGGAGCGGCCGGGGCGGGAGACATTGGCCAGCTCTTTCCCGACACCGACCCGACTTGGGCCGGCGCCAACTCGATCGAACTGCTCCGTCAGGCTGTGAAGCGGGTTCGCGCCCAGGGGTACCAGCCAGTCCAGGCCGACATCACTGTCATTGCGGAAGCCCCCCAGCTCGGCCCCCATCGGACCCGGATGATCGCCGCTCTGGCTCCGGTGCTCGGGATTGAGGAATCGGCAATCAGCATCAAGGCCAAGACCAATGAGGGGATGGGCTGGATCGGTCGAGGCGAGGGCGTGGCGGTCCTGGCGGTGGCGACGGTGGAGGCGAGCTGATCGAGACGCTGCTGGCCCGGATGGCCGACTGGCCGCCCGCGGCGGTGTACGCGATCGTGGCCTCCGTGGGGTTCCTCGAAAACTTCGTGCCCCCGACCCCCTCGGACGTCGTCGTCGCGTTGGGCGCGTTCCTCGCCCAGCGCGGCCTCACCGAGCCGACCACCATCTTCCTGGTCGCCTGGCTGTCCAATATGGTGGGGCTGACGGCGGTCTACCTTGGGGCCCGGCACTACGGCCCCAGGTTTGTGGCCAGCCGGGTCGGTCGTCTGCTGATCACACCGGCGGCGATCGTGGTGGTGGAACGCGAGTACCTCCGGTTCGGCCTGGCTGGTTTGGTGGTGGCGCGACTGCTTCCGGGATTCCGTTCCTTCACGGCGCCGTTTGCCGGCCTGATCGGGCTGTCCGCCGTCCGTGCGATCGTGCCCATGGCCATCGCCTCCGGCCTCTGGTACGGCGGCATTGTGTGGCTCGCCACCAGGATCGGGGCCAATTGGGACGCCCTCTCCGGGGCGATCACCAACCTCAATCGCAGTCTCCTGATCCTCGCCGGGGGCATTGTACTGGGGATTCTCGGCTGGGTCGTGGTGACCAGGGGGCGCCGACGCTATCGCCGCACCCGGGCGGCCCTGGGCGAGAACCTGAAATCGTTCCCCGGGCTGGACCTGCGGGCAATGGAGGATCCGGTCGCCGCCGCGGTTGCCGGACTCCTGCTCGCCACCCCACTCACCTGGTCCGCTTCAGCCGAGGGAGGCCTCGACACCCTGGAGGCCCACCTCCGTTCGCGCTGGCACCTCGGCGGAAGAGCGCACCCCGCCCTCGAAGTGTCACCGGAAGCGGTTGCCACCGTGGTGGAGTCGCTGGAACCCGCGGCCCGGGTGGGTGTGGCCCGGCGCCTCTGGCAGCTGGCGTTTTCCGACGGCGCCTTCCAGCGCCTCGAGGCGCATGTCATGGAGCGCGCCGTCCAGATCCTCGGGCTCCCGGCAGAGGAAGTGGACCGGATCCGGCGACGGACCGAGCCATGAGCGTGGCCCAGCGGTTCCATCTCGAGGGGTTCCGTGACTACCTCGCTCTGGAAGCCGGGAACAGCCCGGCGACCATCGAGAGCTACGGGCGAGACCTCCGCCGACTGACCGAATACGCCGAGCTGCGCGGTATATCATCTCCTGCCGGGGTCACCCGACAGTTCCTCCGGGACTTCGTCTTCGCTCTCAAGGACATGGGCTTGGGTGGCGCGACCATCCGCCGCCAGATTTCGGCGATCCATACCTACTTCGGCTTCCTGCTTGCCGAAGGTGTGGTGGCCAGCGATCCCAGCGACCGGGTGGAAGCGCCGAGACGGGGCCGCAAGCTGCCCGAGGTCCTGAGCCAGGAGGAGGTCGAACGGCTCCTCGCCTCACCGTCTCTGGATGATCCCCTGGCGTGGCGGGACCGGTGCCTGCTCGAACTGGGGTACGGCGGCGGGCTGCGCGTGTCGGAGCTCTGCGGCCTTGGGCTGGGTGATCTGTTCCTCACCGACGCGCTGGTCCGGGTCCTCGGGAAGGGCAGCAAGGAACGGCTGGTACCCATTGGCCGACCGGTCATCGCGGCGCTGTCGGTCTATCTGAATACCACCCGCCCTGAACTGGATCGGGGAAAGGCGGAGGGCAGGGTCCTGCTCAATGCCAGGGGGCGGCCGCTCTCCCGGGTCGGTGCGTGGGGGATCGTGAAGGCGCATGCCTCCCGGGCCGGGATCGCCAAACAAGTCTCCCCCCACACCCTGCGTCATACCTTTGCCACCCACCTTCTCGAGGGCGGGGCCGACCTGCGGGCGGTGCAGGAAATGCTCGGCCACGCCGATCTGTCGACCACCCAGATCTACACCCATGTCGAGCGGGAGCAGCTGCGGCGGGTCCATGCCAAGTATCACCCAAGAGGGT
>CAYINH010000376.1:0-2847 GCA_964364615.1 uncultured Gemmatimonadaceae bacterium | reverse complement strand
CGAGAGGAGGGCGGTGTCGCGAGTCTGGAGGATGAGCAGCTGTTGAAGATCGTGATGCATGGGCCTTTATTCCTGCGTGGGTGGAGAAGAGGGGACCGGCCGGCTCTCGCTGGCCCGGGCCCGAAAGTAGCTGTAGCGACTCTGGGTCTCCGGCGACCACCCGGACATGATCCGGCGGCGCTCATCGGGATCGGCAATCGCCCGGACCCGCCGAAATTCCGCCCGGTCCCTGAGCTTGTCGAGCGCCGTGACATAGGCTTCGTCAAAATCGAGCCCGGCCAACCCGCCGGCCCGCTGGCGAATCCGATCAAAGACCGGGACCAGTTCGGGGGGCAGCGCGGCGGCGGCGTCGCCGGCATCGGCCCCGGGCGGCAGTCCGGACAGGGCGGTGAACACCGCCCGGAGCGAGGGGTGCTCGAACCACTCGGGGATGACTTCCTCGGCTCCCCGAGCGCGCCAGGCCGGGGCCCCGATCAGGAGTTGCAGCAGGCCCTCCTCCACCCGCACGCCCGGCACCCGGCGGACGGCGCGGGCCCGGCTCTCCGGTCGGCGCAGCGGCCTGACTGCTGCGGCGTGGGGTGCCGGCGCCGGCGGTCGGTCCCGCAGTTCCTGCTCCAGGGTTTCCCGGGTCAACCCGATCCGCTCGGCGACCCGCCCGATATAGAGATCCCTGACAACGGCGTCGGAGGCAGCCCGAAGGGTCGGCAGCAGCCGGTCCAGCGCCTCGCGCTTCTTCTGCACGTCCGCCAGCCAGCCCCGCTGATCGAGGAGCTGGAGTTTGCGCTCCAGAATGTCCATCGCGTCGCGGACCAGGGTGAGGAGGGCGGGCGCTCCCTGAGACGCCACCAGCGAGTCCGGATCCTGCTCCGGCGGCAGGGTCGCCACCCGGACCCGCACGCCATGCCGGAGCAGCACGTCCCCGGCCCGGAAGGTGGCCCGGAGCCCGGCCCGATCACTGTCATAGAGCAGCACGACGCTCTTGGCGTACCGACGGAGCGTGATGCCCTGTTCCTCGGTCAGCCCGGTGCCGAGCGGGGCCACCACGTGCTCAATCCCGGCAGCGCTCAGCCGGAGGACATCGAAGTAGCCCTCCACCAGCAGGGCCGTCTCCTCCTTCCGAATGGCCCCCTTGGCCAGATGGAGGTGGTACAGCAGGCTTCCTTTGTGGAAGATTGGCGACTCCGGGGAGTTGAGATACTTGGGTTCACCGGGACCGAGCAGCCGGCCGCCGAAGCCGACCACCCTGCCCCGCACATCGTGGATCGGGAAGATCAGCCGACCGCGGAACCGGGGGCGCACGCCGCCATCATCCCGCTGATGCAGCAGGCCGGCCTCCAGCAACACCGCCTCGGGGACCCCGAGCCGTTTCATCTCCTCCAGCAGAGCGTTGCCCGGCGGGGCATAGCCCAGCCCCCATTCCCCGGCCAGCTCCGCCGAGATGTCCCGACCAGTCAGGTAGTCACGCGCCCCCTTGGCGCCATCGGCCTCGCGCAGCTGCTGGCTGAAGAACTCCTGCGCGAGTGCGGCGGCCTGGAAGAGCGGCTCCCGCGGATCGGGACCCTGTCGGACACTGGTGTCGGGGATCACGATCCCGACCCGGCGGGCGACTTCGCGAACGGCGGTCGGGTAGTCCATCCCGGAATGCTTCATGTGCCAGGTGAACACGTCGCCACCGGCATGGCAGACGAAGCAGTAGTAGAGCCCCTTCCGGGGAATCACCGCGAAATTGCGGCCGGTCCCCCCGTGGAACGGGCAGGGACCGCGGTAGTCGGCCCCGGTGCGTTTGAGTGGCACGACTTCGCCGATGATGGCGACGATGTCGGCCGCATCCCGGACCTGCTCGATCATCTCGTCCGGAATCATGCTCATCCGCCCAACTCCACAATGGTGACCCCGCTGCCACCCTGGTTGTGGGGTGCCAGACCGAACCTGGTCACCCGGCAGTCGGACCGCACCAGCTCGTGGACCCGCTCCCTCACTGCCCCGGTGCCCTTGCCGTGGATCACCTTGAGGAGCGGGTACGCTGCGAGCACGGCCGCATCGAGCGCGGCCAGCATGGCCATCTCGGCCTCGTCAACCCGCATCCCGCGCAGATCGACTTCCTGTTCCGCGTCATCGGCGCGGGCGGTCACCGCGGCCGACTCGGCGGCCAAGGACCGGACCGGCGCCACCGGGGGGAGCACCTCGGCGACCTGATCAGGAGCCACGACCAGCCGAAGGCTGCCCGCGACCACGAGCAGCCGACCGTCCTCGCGCTGTTCGACCACGGTGCCGAGCCCGCCGCTGCGCAGCCGGACCCGATCCCCCGGTACCACGGAGACCCGCTCGGCCCCTGCGGCATCTGCCTCGGCCTCGGCAGCGCGCAGATCTCGCACCGCCTCCTCCACCACTCGTCGAGCGTCCCGGGCCGCGTCCGCTTCGGTCGCCACCTGAATCGCCTCTTCGACCCGGGCTCGCGCGTTCAGCAGATACTCCTGGGCGATTGCCCGGGCCCGCCGCTCGGCGTCCTTCTCCCGGCGCCGAAGCTCCGCCTCCCGGTCGCCCGCCAGAGCAGCTCTGGCTGCGAGGCTGCCCTCGGAAAGCACCAGGGCTGCCGCCCGGTCGCTGAGGGCCTGCTCCCATTCGAGCAGGTGACGGTTCCGGGCCTCGGCCTCGCGCAACAGCGCATCCAGCGCCATTTCCTGATGGGGCACGCGTTCTTCAGCGCGCGCCACCACGGCGCCGTCCACCCCGAGACGGCGCGCGATCGCCAGACCGTAGGAGCGCCCGGGCACGCCCTTGATGAACCGATAGCTCGGCGTCCTTCTCCCGGCGCCGAAGCTCCGCCTCCCGGTCGCCCGCCAGAGC
>CAYINH010000375.1:0-2858 GCA_964364615.1 uncultured Gemmatimonadaceae bacterium | reverse complement strand
GCCGGTTCCGGGTCGGCCACCTGGCGGATCTGATTGTGGTCAACGGCAACCCGCTGGCCGACCTCAAGGTGCTCTACCCCACCGGAGTGGACGAGATCGTGGATGGGGTGGCCCGGCGGACCGGCGGGGTGGAGTGGACCATCAAGGATGGCATCAGCTACCATGGGCCGACCCTGATGGAGGAGGTCAAGGCGATGGTGGCCGAAGCCCGACGCGCCCCGCGGCCGTCCCCGGGATCGTGACCGGTCCGGGTCTTCCGCTTCGGGTGGAGATCGCCCTCCCCGAGTGGATCGAGGAGGTCGTGGCCGGTCGGACCCACCACCCCGGGATCGAGTCGAAGATGGCGCTCGCCATCCAGCTGGCGGGAGAGAACGTGGAGCGTGAGACCGGCGGAGGTCCGTTCGGGGCGGCGGTGTTCCGGTCGGACACCGGCGAACTGGTCTCGGTGGGAGTCAACAGCGTCATCCGCCTCACCAACAGCGTGCTCCACGCCGAGGTCGTGGCGCTGATGCTGGCGCATGAGCGGCTTGGACTCCACTCCTTTGCCGCGCCGGGCGCGCCCCCGCTTGAGCTGGCGACTTCCTGCGAGCCATGCGCGATGTGTTTCGGCGCCACGCTCTGGAGCGGGGTCGGGAAGCTGATCTGCGGGGCCACCAAGGACGACGCCGAAAGCCTGGGCTTCGACGAAGGTCCGGTGGGCGAGGCCAGCTACCACTACGCCCGGGCCCGCGGAGTCGAGGTGATCCGGAGCGTGCTCCGGTCCGAGGCGGTGGCGGTACTCCGTCGCTACCAGGAACTGGGTCGACCGATCTACTGATGAGGATTGCCATGATGTCACGTCTGCTGCTGGTGGCCGCCCTGATGGCCCTGGTGCCGGCTCCTGGATCTGGCCAATCGCGCACCCAGGTGGTGATGCTGGGGACCGGGACACCCAATCCCGATCCCGAGCGATCGGGCCCGGCGGTGGCGGTGGTGGTGAACGGCACCGCCTATCTGGTGGATGCCGGTCCCGGGGTGGTCCGGCGGGCAGCGGCCGCCGCCGCGAAACACGGTATTCCTGGACTCGGCGCCAGGAATCTGGGGGTCGTATTCCTCACCCACCTGCACTCCGATCACACCGTGGGACTGCCGGATGTCATGCACACCGGGTGGGTGGCCGAGCGTCCGGTGCCGCTCAAGGTGTTCGGACCCAAGGGGACCGGGCGGATGGTGGAGCATCTGCAACGGGCGTGGAGCGAGGACATCCGGATCCGGGTGGAGGGCCTGCAACCGATTCCGCCCGAGGGATGGAAAGTGGACGCGACCGAGATCAGCGCTGGGGTCGTGTACCAGGACAGCAACGTGGTGGTCCGCGCCTTCCGGGTGTCACACCCCGAGTGGGAGTACAGCTACGGCTACCGGTTCGAGGCCGCCGACCGGACCGTGGTCGTCTCCGGCGACACCGGCCCCAGCGACGCCGTGGTCGACGCCTGCAACGGCTGCGACGTCCTGGTGCACGAGGTGTACAGCGCCAAACGATTCCTGACCATCACTCTCGACTGGCAGGCCTATCACATTCTGGCGCACACCTCCACCACCGACCTGGCCGATCTGGCGACCCGGGCCCGTCCGGGGCTGCTGGTCCTCTACCATCAGCTCTACTGGGGTACCGACGACGCCGGGATGCTGGCTGAGGTGATGGCCCGGTATCAGGGCCGGGTGGTGTCGGGCCGGGACCTCGACATCTACTGACTCACTTGTTCGGAGGCCGTATGAATCGCTGGCGTCGTATGGGATCGGCGCTGTTCGCCGCGCTGGCAATGGCCTGCGGGACAGCTACTCCCGTTCAGGCACCGGCCCCGGTCCAGGTCGGTACCCTCACTCCCGATGTGCCGCGCGCCCCGCTGGTTTTTCCAGCGGAGGCCTGGCAGCGGATCGAGGTTCCGGAAACCGCCGGCTATCGGCGCGGTGGGCTCGACTCGCTTACTGCCTACCTGCGCACGCTTACGACCACCGGGCTGATGGTGCTCGCCGCGCATTGTCCCGGAAGCTGTCCGGTGCCGTGATCGACCTCCCACCGTTTGTTCCCCTGCCGATCGTGCTTGAGGGGAGCCGGGCGCGACTGGAGCCGCTCACCGAAGCACACGCGGCAGGGCTCATGGCGATCGGGGTTCCCCAATCCACCTGGCGGTTCACCAGCCGACCGCCGTTCCACGACCTCCAGACCGCCCAGTGGTGGATCCAGGACGCGCAGCCGAATGCGGTGCCGTTCGCGGTGATCGACCGGGCCAGCGGTGTGGTGGCGGGGTCGACCCGGTACTTCGACATCCGACCTGCCGACCGGGGGCTGGAGATCGGGTACACCTGGTACGGCGAGGCGTATCAGCGCACCGCCATCAACACCGAATGCAAGTTCCTGCTGCTGCATCATGCCTTCGAGGGATTGGGAGCGTTGCGGGTGCAGCTGTGCACCGATTCGCGCAACCTCCGAAGCCAGGCGGCGATTGCCAGGATCGGCGGGGTCCGGGAGGGGGTGCTCCGGTCCCACATGGTGATGCCGGACGGATACCTGCGGGACACCGTCGTCTTCAGTATCGTCCGATCCGAGTGGCCCGAGGTCGAACAGCGGCTGCTCGAGAAACTTTCCAAGTGAGCCGATGACCTCTCCCACCCCTCCCGCGGCGCCCCGGACTTTCCATTCCACCACTCTGCACGGCGAACCGTTCGACGATCCCTATGCCTGGCTCAAGGGCCGGGAGGATCCGGCGGTCCGGGAGTATCTGGAGGCTGAGAACCGCTACGCCGATGAGGTACTGGAGCCGACCAAGCCGCTCCAGCAGCGGCTGTATGACGAGCTGCTCGGCAGGATCAGGCAGACC
>CAYINH010000374.1:0-2871 GCA_964364615.1 uncultured Gemmatimonadaceae bacterium | reverse complement strand
GGCGCTGACGGGGCTGACCGCGGTCAACCCAGGGACCCTCGCCCTGATCGCCGGAACCCACGGTTCCGAAGTGGCCCCGATCCTAGCCCTGCAGCGGGTTCGGGAACTGCTTCCGGCGCGACAACTGAAGGGCACGGTGCTGCTGGTCCATGTGGCCAACATGCCCTCGTTCCTGGGTCGGACGATCTACTACAGCCCGGTCGACGGCAAGAACCTGAACCGGGTGTACCCCGGCCGCGCCGATGGCACCATCTCGGAACGGATCGCCTACGTCATCACCACCGAGATCATCGAGCGAGCCGACTACCTGGTCGACATGCATGCCGGCGACGGGAATGAGTCCCTGCGGCCCTATACCTACTGGAACAAACTGGGTCTCGATCCGCGGGTGGATTCGGTGGCGAAGGAGATGGCCCTGGCCTGGGGTCACGATCACATCATCATCGACACCACCCGGACCCGCGACCGGGCCCGGTCGCTCTATACCCAGAACACGGCTCACATCCGGGGCAAGCCGGCTCTCACCACCGAGACCGGGTATCTCGGGCTCCCCGAGCCCGAGATGATCGAGCGGAACATCCACGGGGCCTTTCGGCTGATGCACTATCTCGGGATGCTGCCCGGCGAGGTGGAGCTGGTGGAGGCGCCAGTCTGGTTGGCACCCTACGAGGTCCTGACCAGCCCGGCCACCGGGACCTGGCACCCGGCGGTCGAGCGGGGGCACACGGTTGCCAAGGGAGCCTTGATCGGCCGGGTGACGGACTTCTTCGGCCAGTTGCTGGCCGAGGTGCGAGCGTCGCTCGATGGCGAGGTGATGTACGTGGTGGGCACCCCGGCGATGTCCCAGGGTGAGCCGGTGGGGATGGTGGCGGCCCGGGCAGCCCGGCCCTGAACCTTCAGCGGGCCAGCAGGCTGTTGTTGTAGGCTCGGTCCCCGGTCACCTCCGCCACCAGGACGGGGCGGAGCCACTCGGGGATCGATGGGATTTCCGTGGCCGAGGGCAACTCCACCTCGGCCAGCACCAGTTCCTGGTCCAGGAACTCATCGATCTCCCAGACCAGCGGCCCCTCCGGCACCAGGTAGCGGCGTTTCCGGATCCGGCGGCCCTCGGTCAGGGGCCACATGGCCTCGAAGACCCGGGCGGTGGTCTCCTCTTCGAGCTCCTCCCGCACCAGTCCGAATCCGCTCTTGAAGGTGCGGTACCAGCGCACCGAGTCGCCCTGGGTGGTCCGCCGGATGCGCTCCTTGATGAGCACCCCCGGCAGGTAGCCCTGTTCCACCTCCAGCACGGCACAGCCGACCACCCTCGACGGGAGGGCGGAGAGGAGGTACTTCCGCTCGATCTCGAGGGCAGGGGCGTCGACCGGCGCCAGGTCGGTGTCGGAGGGGTCGGGGGTCACGAGGGGACAGCGGTCAGGGCGGCGAGCATCTCTTCTGCGCTGCCCCACCGCTCTTCGGGTTCCTTGACCAGCGCCCGGTTGATGGCGCGGACGAATGGCTCGGGGGTGGACGGCGAAAGCTTGCCGAGATCGGGTGGCGGTTCCTTCATGTGGGCCTGGAGGACGAAACTCTCGCTCCGGTGGACGAAGGGTGGCCGGCCGGCTCGGCACTCGAACAGGACGCAGCCCAGGGAGTAGAGATCGCTCCGGTGGTCGATCTCCCGGAGGCCGGCCACCTGCTCGGGGCTCATGTAGGCCGAGGTCCCGATCGCGATCCCGGACTTGGTGAGGCTGGACTGTTCGGACATGGCGATGGCCCGGGCGATCCCGAAGTCGAGCAGCACCGCGCCCTTGGCCGTCAGGATGATGTTGTCGGGCTTGACGTCGCGGTGAATGATCCCGGCCCGGTGGGCGTGGCCCAGGGCATCGAGCAGGTCGCATCCCACCCGTTGAGCGTCCTCCGGGTTCAGGTCACGGTACTTGGCCAGGTACTGCACCAGGGAGGGGCCCTCCCAGTAGGGCATCGCGTAGTAGACCATCCACTCGCGCTCGCCGCTGGTGAGAACGCGCCCGATGTTGGGGTGATTGAGCTGGCTGATGAACTCGATCTCCCTGAGGAACCGCTCGGCGGCCACCGAGATCGCCAGTTCGGGGCGCAGCACCTTGAGGGCGACCTGGGTGCCCTCGGGCGTCCGGGCGAGGAAGACGACCGCAGCTCCGCCCCGGCCGATCTCGCGTTCGATGTCGAACAGGTCGCCAAGCTTCTGTCGGACCAGGGGAAGGAGATCGCGAGCCATGGCTCTCCGGAGGGGGGTCCCCGGGAAGCTAGCCGGTTCGGCTCCTGCCGCCAGCCTGGTCTGCGCCACCACTCTCCGACTCCGCATATCACAGGGTACCGAGCAGGTCCATGCGGCGTGGAGTACCCAGGTCCAGGCGTTGAGCATGCTGCGGCTGCGCTACCGGGAGCTGCTCCACCAGGCGATCAGCGAGGCTCCCCGTGGGTTGACCCCGGAGGAGGTGTCCCTGGTGCCCGGGCAGCTGTCCGGGCTGCCCCGGCAATGGCCGGTTCCTGTTGCAGCAATATGTGGCGGGGGTTACTGTAGCGGGGCAACCCAATGCAAGTTAGATGGCAACCGCTCTCCGCTCTTGGCGGTCGATCTCGAAGCTCGTCGCACCAGTTTGATCCATACCTCAAACAGGCCATCTTTCCCCCAACCTTGCCCCGACGCCACATGCCAGGCTCCACAGCCAGCTTTCCATGGTCAGACGCCGATCTTGCCGTTCGCGTCCGCTCCCATCTTCACTCGGATGTAGGAACCCGGTGTGGGCCCAGTCCCTTCGAAGACATCCGTGCGGCTCATGAGGATTTTTACGGGGCGTCCGGTCTTCTTCGCCAAGACGATGATCGACCCCGCGCTTTCCCTTACCTGGG
>CAYINH010000373.1:2472-2886 GCA_964364615.1 uncultured Gemmatimonadaceae bacterium | reverse complement strand
TTGCAGGATGACCGGAACGCCCTCGGGGACGTGGTTGGCGATCATGGTGGGCATCCCGATGCCCAGGTTGACGTCGAAACCGGTCTCGGGGGTCAGCGAGAGAAGCTCCTGGGCCGCTCGGCGGACGATCCGTTCGCGGGCGTCCATCAGCGCTTCCTCACGGTGCGGCGTTCGATCCGTTTCTCGAGATTCCGGCAGGCCACCACCCGCTGAACGAATACCCCCGGGGTGTGGATCTGGTCGGGCTCCAGCTCCCCGGGCTCGACCAGGTGCTCCACCTCGGCCACGGTGATCCGCCCCGCGGTGGCCATCATCGGAGCGAAGTTCCGGGAGGTCTTCCGGAAGACCAGATTGCCCTGTCGGTCGCCCTTCCAGGCGTGAACCAGCCCGAAGTCGGCAACGATCGCGTGCTCG
>CAYINH010000373.1:0-2462 GCA_964364615.1 uncultured Gemmatimonadaceae bacterium | reverse complement strand
CCGCTCCATCAGGTAGGATCGACCATCGAACTCGCGGACTTCCTTCCCCTCGGCCACCAGGGTTCCGACTCCGGTCGGAGTGAAGAAGGCCGGAATCCCGGCCCCTCCGGCCCGGATCCGCTCCGCCAGGGTGCCCTGGGGCGTCAGCTCGACTTCGAGCCTGCCCGAGAGCATCAGCCGTTCGAAGACCTCGTTCTCGCCGACATAGCTGCTCACCATCTTCCGGACCTGATCGTTGCGCAGCAGGTGGACCAGGCCGTGGTCGGTGGTGCCGGCGTTGTTGCTGACGCAGGTCAGCCGTTTGGGCCCGAGATCCCGCACTGCGGCGATCAGTTCGTTGGGAATGCCACACAGCCCGAACCCGCCGACCAGGAGAGTCATGTCGTCCCGGAGGTCGGTCAGGGCGGAGCGGGCGTCGGGAAAAACCTTGTCGAGCATGAGGCCTCGGGGGGCGGGAGCGAAAGCGAGAGCAAAAGCTATTGGGCGCGGCGGGCCTTGGCCACCGCCCGCAGATGATCGCCGTAGGTTCGGCTGAAGGTGTGTTCGCCATCGCCACTCGCGACGAAATACAGCCAGGGGCCGTCGGCCGGGGCCATCACCGCCTCCAGACTCCGCCGGCCCGGGGCACCGATCGGCCCGGGCGGGAGGCCGGAGCGACGATAGGTGTTGTAGGGCGAATCGATCTCCAGGTCCTGGTACAGGATCCGGCCGGTTCGGCTGCCCCGGCGTTCCGCCAGGGCGTACTGAATGGTGGGATCGGCCTGGAGCGGCATCCCGATCCGCAGCCGGTTGAGATAGACCCGGGCGATCAGGGGGCGCTCCTCATCCGTCTTCGCCTCACCCTCCACGATCGAAGCCAGGGTTACGGCCTCGTGTCGCGTCAGGCCGCGGGCCTGGACGGAGTCGTCCCAGGTCGGATCCCACCCCGCCAGGAACTGGTTCGCCATCGCCTCCACCAACTCGGCCGCGCTGGTGAGGGCCGGCAGGGTATAGGTCTCGGGCGCCAGGTATCCCTCCGCGCTCCCGAGCGCCGGATCCAACCGCGCCAGCAGGGCCGGATCGCCGGCGGCGCGGAGGAAGCTGTCGACCGGGATGGCCAGTTGCGCTTCGGCCAGGGAGGCGATCTCGGGGAGCCTCAGGCCTTCCGGCACCGTGAACCGGACCATGACCACTTCACCCCGGGTCAGAATGTCGAGCAGGGTCCAGGCGGAGGCCCCCGGGGTCAATTCGTAAACCCCGGGCTTGATGGTCCGATCGACTCCCATGACCCTGGCCAGAAGGTGAAACCAGGTCGAAGAACCCAGCAGTCCGTGGCGGGACAGCGTGTCGCGGACCGCCGAGAAGCTGCTGCCGTGGGGGATGGTGACTCGGACCGGGGGCCCCGGCTCGGGAGTGCAGGCGGCGGCCACCAGCAGGAGGAGCGGGACGAATCGCACGTCAGCGAGCTTCCTGGCGGCGGGCCTCGAGCCAGCCCTGGAGGACGACCGTGGCGGCAATCGCGTCGACCTCCTCCCTCCGACCCCGGGTCCGACCACCCTGATGCCGGATCGAGTCGAGTGCGGCGACGGTGCTCATCCGCTCATCCCAGAGTTCCACCGGCAGCTGGGTGCGGTGGGCCAGCAGCTCCGACAGTTCCCGGGCGGCCAGGCCGCTGGCGCCCTCCTCACCCTCCTCGTTCAGCGGGTACCCCACCACCAGCCCGACCGGGGACAGCTGGGCGCAGTGCGCCAGAAAGCCGGGCATCGGGAACCGCTTCCCCCGGCGCCGGACCAGGGTGTCGAGTGGAGTGGCGATGAGCTGGAGCTCGTCGCTGTTGGCGAGCCCGATCCGGAGCTCGCCCCAGTCGACGGCGAGGACCCGGCCCTGCGTGGGGATGGCCATGGGGGAAACGTAAACGGGCGGGGGATGACCCCGCCCGTTGGCGTGTGACCGGTGCCGCGGGGGCGGCTACTGGTTCATGGTAGCGTAGAAGTCCTTGTTGGTCTTGGTTCGCTTGAGCCGCTCGATCAGGAACTCCATCGCTTCTACTGGCGGCATGTCTGCCAGGAAATTCCGGAGCAGGTAGGTCCGCGCCAGCGCGTCCTTGTCCATCAGGAGCTCCTCCTTGCGGGTGCCCGACTTCTGGATGTCGATCGCGGGCCAGATCCGGCGGTCCGCCAGCCGGCGATCGAGCACCAGTTCCATGTTGCCGGTGCCCTTGAACTCCTCGAAGATCACCTCGTCCATCCGGCTCCCGGTGTCGATCAGGGCGGTGGCGATGATGGTCAGCGAGCCACCCCCCTCGATGTTCCGGGCGGCGCCGAAGAACCGCTTCGGCTTCTGAAGCGCGTTGGCGTCGACACCACCGGAGAGGATCTTGCCGGAGTGGGGCACCACGACGTTGTGGGCCCGGGCCAGGCGGGTGATCGAGTCGAGCAGGATGACCACGTTCCGGCCGTGCTCGACCAGGCGCTTGGCCTTCT
>CAYINH010000372.1:0-2898 GCA_964364615.1 uncultured Gemmatimonadaceae bacterium | reverse complement strand
CATCGCCGACAGGGTGGCCGGATCGAAAATCAGCGGCATGAAATCGATCTTGTCGGACCCGACGCCGTGCTCCCCGGTGATGGTGCCGCCGGCGGCCACGCAGGTCTCCATGATGGCGCGGCTGGCCCGCTGAACCCGGGCGACCAGCGCGGCGTCACGCCGATCGTAGCAGATGTTGGGGTGCAGATTGCCGTCGCCGGCGTGGAACACGTTCACCACCGTCACCTGTTCCCGCGCCGCGATCCGGGCGATCGCGTCGAGCACATCGGGCAGGGTCGAGCGGGGGACCACGGCATCCTGGACGATCAGATCCCTGGTGACCCGGCCCATGGCGCCAAACGCCTTCTTCCGGCCCTGCCAGAGGCGGGCCCGGTCGGCGGCGGTGGTGGCCGTTCGGACTTCGGTCGCGCCGCAACGGGCCAGCATGCCGGTCACGACCCGCTCCTCCTCGTCAACCGATTCCGGTCGGCCATCGAGTTCGACCAGGAGCACGGCAGCCGCGTCGGTCGGGTACCCGGCGGCATAGATCGAGGCCTCGACCGCCCGGACGCAGGGGCCATCCATCATCTCCAGCGCGGCCGGGACCACCCCGGCAGCGATGATGCCGGAGACGGCTTCGCTGGCGGCCCGAATCGTCGAGAACGCGGCCAGGAACGTCCGGATCTCTCTGGGGACCGGAACCAGGCGGACGGTGACTTCCGTCGCGATGCCGAACATGCCCTCGCTGCCGACGAACAGCGCCACCAGGTCGGGACCCCAGGGTTCGCCCTGGGGACTTCCCAGCCGGGTGACGGTGCCATCCGGCAGGACCACCTCCAGCGCGACGACGTGGTTGGTGGTGACGCCGTACTTGAGACAGTGGGGGCCGCCCGCGTTCTCCGCCACGTTGCCACCGATGGTGCAGGCCGTCTGGCTCGAGGGGTCCGGGGCGTAGTGCAGTCCGAACGGCGCCGCCGCCTCGGCCAGACGGGCGTTCACCACCCCGGGTTCCACCACCGCCCGGCGGGCCGCCGGGTCGAGCCGGAGGATGCGATTGAGCCGAGTGAGCACGATGAGGACCGCGTCGGACTCCGCCAGCGCGCCACCGGAGAGGCCGGTCCCGGCGCCCCGCGCCACGAAGGGCGTTCGATGGCGATACAGCAGGCGCACGATCTCGATCACCTGCTCCCGGGTGCCGGGCAGCACGGCGAGTCCGGGGGTGACCTCATGGGTCGGGAGTCCATCGGCGCGGAAGACCGCCAGTTCGGCTTGACGGTGCCGGATCCAGCGCGGGCCCACCACTGCGGCGAGCTCCTCCGACAAGGCGGTCATTCCGGATACCACTCCGGCAGTGCTCATGGACGGAAGCTACAACGAAGGACCCCCTCGGCGCCCGGAGGCGACGAGGGGGTACGCTGGCACCACGACGGGGGAAGTTACGCCGCGGCCCAGAATCCTTCCTTGTCCCGGATTTCGGGACAGCGCCGGAGTTTCTCGAAGGCCCGCTCGCGGATCTGGCGGACCCGTTCCCGGGTCACGCCGAGCATGGCGCCGATTCGTTCGAGGGTCAGCGGCTCGGTGGTGTTGTCGAGGCCGTAGTAGAGGGAGAGGATGCGCCGTTCCCGCGGCGTCAGATACTGCCGGAAGATCCGCCGGATGAATTCCTGCTGCAGGCCATGGTCGGTTCGCTCCTCGATGTCGGAGGCGTCGGTCCCGGCGACTCGTTCGCCGAACGTCATGGCCGCCGTGTCGTTCCGCTCCACCGGGGCATCGAGCGAGAACTCGGTGCTGGTCATCCGCCGCTGGGCCCGGATCAACTCGACGCTGGCGTTGAGCGCGGTGGCGGTCTCGACATCCGTCGGGGTCCGGCCCAACTCCTGCCCCAGCGCGTATTCGATCTTGCTGAGCTTGACCAGCGCGGCGTTCTGGTTGACGGGAATCCTGACGGTGCGGGTCTGTTCGGCGAGGGCCTTGAGCACGCACTGCCGAATCCACCAGACGGCGTAGCTGATGAACTTGACCTCGTGGGAGGGATCGAACTTGCGGACCGCCTTGAGCAGGCCTTCGTTCCCGATCGCCACCAGTTCCGACAGGTCGAGCCCGTGGCCCTGGAAGCGCTTGACGTACGAGATGACGAATCGGAGGTTGGCGGTGACCAGTCGCTCGGCGGCCTCGCTGTCGCCCCGCCGGGCCCGGTGGGCCAAACGCCGCTCTTCCCTCGGGTCAGTGATCAGGGGGAGTTTCCGGATATCCAGCAGATACTGATCGAACGCACTGCCGGCCGTGGAGCGATGCCGCGCGCCAACGGCTGGACGGACCACCTTACTCATTGAACCCTCAGTGGCACCGCGAGACACTTTTTTTGGGCGAACCTCATCAAACGCGGCTTGGGCAGTCGGTGTGATGGGAATCCCAATCTAGGAATCGAAAAAATCGGGGGCAAACCAATAAATCGCCCAACACCAGAAGTGTAGTTCCCACATGTGGTTAGGTGGTCTTGGCAGGTTGTCCACGGGGGAGTTTTCCCCAGGCCTGTGGACAAGCGACTCAATGGCTGATCCCATCAGCAGTTGAGGGGTGTTGCTTCACCGAAGGACGGTGTGGAGAGATTCAGTCCAGGCCGAGGGTACTGCGCAGCAGCGCCTCCGGGACAGGGGATGTCCACCCGCGTGCGTGACTTCCGGCCATGTCACCGATCTGCATGGGAAGGGCGCAGTGAATCGCGCTGGCCTGGTTCTTTTTGTCCCGACGCATCAACCCAAGCACCGAGTCGGGGAGCTTCGGTGGTGGGGTGGTGGGGAGGCCCAGATCGCGGAGCAGTTGGGCGATCGCGTCGGCGGTTCCCGGCGCCGCGATCCCCATCTGCTCCGCGATGCTCGCTTCGCAGGCCAGACCGATCGCCACCGCCTCGCCGTGGGA
>CAYINH010000371.1:0-2904 GCA_964364615.1 uncultured Gemmatimonadaceae bacterium | reverse complement strand
CTTGACCATCGAATCCACCACCCGGCTGATCCGGGCGGCAATCCGGGTGCTGTCGCGCTTGGCCGCGGGGCTGGAACGGTCCACCACCGGGGGTGGGCCCTGGAAGTTCCAGTAGACCCGGTGGAGTCCGGGGGAACCGAGCCCGGTCAGGGAGCGCACGGTGTCGCCCTTGATGTCGGTGATCACGATCCGGGCCCGACCGATCGGGGTACCGGGCGCCACCCGGTAGACGATCTCCGCCGCGTGCGGTGGGCTGTTGGTCCGGAACATCATGTGTCCCGGATCGGCCCCGCCCCCCATGTAGCCGTCCGGCCGCTGCACCAGTTGATAGGCCGTCTTCGGCGCGAAGACGTGCCCCTGCGCGGCGAGGACTTCCGGGGTCAGGTCCTGCAGCGGGGCAATATCCACGATCCAGAACGAGCGGCCGTGGGTCGCTGCGATCATCTCCCGGTCCCTCGGGTGGATCTGGAGGTCATGCACCGGGACCGTGGGCAGGTCGGTCATGAATCGCTGCCACGAGCCGCCGCGGTCGAGCGAGACATACGCCCCGACATCGGTGCCGACGAACAGGAGATTCTGGTTCCTGGTGTCCTCCCGGATCACATGCGCGAAGTCCGGGCCGCCGGTCGGCAGGTTGGCCGAAATCGACCGCCAGGTCTTCCCGAAGTCATTGGAGGCGTAGACGTAGGGCGTGAAGTCGCCGCTACGGTGACCGTCGAAGGTGACATAGACCCGGGCCGAGTCGAAATGGGACGGCTCGATCCGGCTGACGTAGGTGAGCGGCGGCACCCCGGGGAACCGGCCGGTCAGGTCCTCCCAGCTTCCGCCATCGTTCCGGGTGACCCAGACCTTGCCATCGTCGGTCCCGGCATAGAGCAACCCGGGCCGCATCGGCGATTCATTGAGCGCCACGATCGTGGCGTAGGTCTCCGCCCCGGTGGCGTCGGGCGTGATGCCTCCGGTGGTCCGGGTGGAGATCCGGATCTTGACCGAGTCCTGGCCGGTGAGATCGGGAGAGATCGGGTACATCTCGTCCCCCCGCTTGGTGGACTTCATGACCCGGTTGGCGCCCATGTACATCGTGTTGGAGTTGTGGGGCGAGAGGAAGAACGGAGTGTTCCAGTTCCACCGCAGCACCAGCGCCGCGGAATCGCGGGTGGCCTGTTGCCGCAGCTCGGCCACCAGGCGCCGGTTGGCGGGGGAAAGAGCCTTGGTGGTATCCCCGCGGACCCGGTCGATCGAGTCCATGATCGCCTGGTAGCTCCCGCGCCAGGAGGGCTTCTGCAGCCCGGTCCGCTGTCCGGTCCGGTAGTCGAACCGTCCCATGTTCCCGCCCTGCGAGGTGCTGTAGATGATGTTCGGATCGGTCGGATCCTGCTGGGTGCCGAATCCGTCCCCGCCGCTCACGTTGAACCAGTGCTCGTTGCCAATGGAGCCCTGCCGCCGCCGGCTCGGTCCGCACCACGACCCATTGTCCTGGAACCCACCGCACACGTTGTACGGGACGGCAAAGTCATAGGAGACGTTGTAGGGCTGCCCCAGCGCGAAGGTGTTGGGATAGAAGTAATTTCCGCCCTTGTCGAACGTCACCCCGATCCCGCCGTCATTGCCGACCACGAAGTGGTTGGGATCATTCGGGTCGATCCACATGGCGTGGTGATCCACATGGAGTCCCTGGGTAGCGGTCCGGACCGTCTTCCCGCCGTCCTCTGAAAAGTTCACCGGGGTGCTGGACCAGTAGACCCGCTCGGCGTCCTGCGGATCGACCCGGACCTGCGAGTAGTAGAAGGGGCGCACGTTCTGGCCGGCTCGCTTCTCCCAGGTCTTTCCGCCATCGGCACTGCGATACAGCCCGCTGGGCCTGGTCTGCGCCGCCGAGTCCTTCATCGGCTTCGGGTTGGGCATGGTGTCGGCTTCGACCATCAGGTACATCACGTCGGGATTGCTCGGGGCGAGGGCAATTCCGATCCGGCCCAGGGTCGATTCCGGGAGGCCGCCGCCCCTGACGGCCGTCCAGTTCTCCCCGCCGTCGGTGCTCTTCCAGAGGCCGCTGCCGGGGCCGCCACTCTGCAGATAGTAGGGACCGCGCTGCCGTTCCCAACTGGTGGCCCACAGCACATTCGGGTTCCGGGGATCGATCGTCAGGTCCACAAACCCGGCCTTGGCCGACACGAACTTGACCAGCCGCCAGCTGTCTCCACCGTCGGTGGTCTGGTAGATCCCGCGCTCCGGATTGCTGTTCCAGATGGCGCCCAGCGCGGCCACCCAGGCTGTCTTCGGGTCTGTGGGATGGACCACGATCCGGCCGATGGCCTGGGTCTCCTTGAGGCCCATGAACTTCCAGGTCGCGCCGGCATCGATGGACTTGTAGATCCCACCCCCCGGGGAGATCGAGTTCCGCGAATCCTCTTCCCCGGTGCCGAGGTAGAGCACGTTGGAGTCCGACGGGGCAATGGCCAGGTCGCCGGTCGCGACGACGCGTTCGAAGCCAAAGACCAGTTTGAAGGTGGTGCCGGCGTTGGTGGTCTTCCAGACCCCGCCCGCCGCCGCAGCCACATAGAAGGTCCGGGAGGGGGAGGGCAGCCCCTCGATGTCGGATACCCGGCCCATCATGTTCGCGGGCCCGATGTTGCGCCACTTGAGGCCGGCGATGATGGCCGAATCGAGAGGGGCGCTGATCTGAGCCGCCAACAGGGTCGGGAGACCGAGAAGAGCGATCAGGGATGACAGGCATCGCATGGGCATGGCGTCCGGGGGTGAGCGGTGGAGAGGGCTGAAGCCGGATCGATCGGGGTGGTCCCGGTAAGGTACGCGACTGGGGACCCAAACGTTGACGGGGGCCGGATTTGACCCTGTCTCTCAGGATCGCTATACTCTTGCCCGCGCCCTGGTGGTGAAACTGGT
>CAYINH010000370.1:0-2920 GCA_964364615.1 uncultured Gemmatimonadaceae bacterium | reverse complement strand
CGGGTTCCCCTCCTCTCTTACAACCCGCCGGGGGGGGGCCCCCCGGGGGCCCCCCCCCCCGCCATGGGCAACAGTGTGCTGCGACTACGGAGCGCGGTCGAGACAGGTCGCGTTGGGTCCGACCTTGGCCATCGCCTCGGCAAAGATCGGGTTGTTCAACTCCGACTGGGGGACGGGAATGTTGATGTCCGACCCGTAGTTTCCGCCCTTTCCGAATGCGCCGGTCGGGAAAACCGTCTCGGCACCCGGGCCGTACTGCCTGATCATCCGCCGGAGGTCGCCCATCCGGTGGCCGGTGGCGAACCACTCCCCGGGGTTACCTTTTCCGGTCACCATTCCCGGGCGGGACCAGCCATGACGCAATCGATCCGGAGCCTGGTGCTGCTCCTCGGTGCGGGGTGCACCACCTCATCCTCCCCACCACAGCCAACCCGCGCCGTCCCCGTGGTCCTGGTGTCGCTCGACGGCTTCCGGTGGGACTACATCCAGCGGGAACCGGCGGCCAACCTCCGGGCCTTGGCCGGTCGGGGGATCCAGGCCCGCCGCATGGAGCCGGTCTTTCCGACCAAGACCTTCCCGAACCATTACACCCTGGTCACCGGGCTCCATCCCGACCACCACGGCATCATCTCCAACACCATGGAGGACGAGGTCCTGGGTCGCTTCACGATCGGGAATCCAGACGCGGTCCGGAACCCGGCCTGGTGGGGTGGGGAGCCGATCTGGGTTACCGCTCAGCGGCAGGGCCGGCGGGCGGCTGCCTATTTCTGGCCCGGGTCCGAGGCGCCGATCGGCGGGATGCTGCCGACCTGGACCACCACCTTCGATGACACGGTCCCCCACCCCATCAGGATCCGGGCCGTCCTCGACTGGCTCCGGCTCCCTGCCGACTCCGTCCCGGCCTTCATCGCTCTCTATTTCAGTGAAGTGGATGGCGCTGGCCACCGCTTCGGCCCCGACGCTCCCGAGACCGATTCCGCGATCGCCCTGGTTGACCGGTCGGTCGGGGCGCTCTGGCGAGGGATTGAGCAACTCGGGCTGGCAGGAAGGGTCAATCTGCTTGTCACCGCGGACCACGGCATGGTCGAGACGGGACCGGACCGGGTGATTCTGCTGGACGACCACCTCGACCCCGGGAGCTACCATGTGGTGGACTGGAGTCCGGTGGCCATGATCCGGCCCGCAGTTGGGAGGAATGAAGAGGTGTATCGCCGACTCAGCAGGGTACCCCACCTGTCCGTCTACCGGAAGGGTGAGGCCCCCCCCCGGTTGCACTTCAACCGGAATCCCAGAATCCCCGCCATTGTCGCGATCGCCGAGCCGGGGTGGTCGATCACCGACCGGGCCGGCCGCTTCCGGTACGCCTCTACCGGGGGCGCCCATGGGTACGACAACCGCGCTCCGGAGATGGGGGCCCTTTTTCTCGGGCTGGGCCCCGGCTTGGCGAAGGGCAAGGTGGTGGATCGGGTCCGCTCGGTGGACGTCTACGCCCTGATGACCCATCTCCTGGGACTCACGCCAGCCACTAATGACGGGTCGCTCGATTCGATCGGCGGGGTGCTTCGACCCTAGTGTCGTCCGCTGCCCCGTTCCGGCGGTGCCGGCCTATTTCACCGACAGCCAGTAGCTGATCTTGATCGCCAGAAAGTTGTCCCCGGGGACCCTGAATGCGTCGCCCAGGGCGCCGGGCCCGGGGGCCATGCCCGGGGTGCGCTCCGACGGGCAGAGGAGCGGGTCGGCAAAGGCGGAACAGGAACCACGGCGGTTCTGCTGCCAGACCAGGAACAGGGTGCTTCCCGGCCGCCATTCCCAGCGCAGCACCAGGTTGCTCCGGAAGGAGAACTCGTTGAAGTCGCTGGCCGCCAGGTCGAACGCAGTGCCGGTGCGGGCGTCGGTGACCCGGTAGTACTGGTCGTTCGCCCGGACGATGCTGGTCCCGTCGCTGCCGTACTTCCTGAGGTCGCGGGCCCGGGCACCGGGTAGCTCTCCGTAGCTCGAATAGCCTGCACTTGACGCGAACGGCTCGGCGTAGCCCTCGATGCTGAGGTTGGGCGACAGGGTGTAGTTGAGCCGGAACCGGGTGGAGAGCACGGTCTGGTGCACGGTGGCAAAGATGTACCTGGTCCCGTAGCTGGCGGGCAGCCCGCCCTCCAGCTGGGTCACGTACTGGCGGGTATTCAGGTGGTTGCTCCACGATGGATCGATCGAGAAGCCGATGCTGGACGCCGGTCGGAAGTAGAGGCTTCCCCCGAGCCGATAGAGACGGTCGCCGGCGGATGCCCGTGACACTTCCCCCTGGAATCGCCACCCATTGGGGTTACTCATGTTGCTGTTGGCCCCGAACTCGGCCCCGGAATAGCCGATGGCCCTCATGACGGGGCCACCTCGGGTCGCGGTGTGGCTCCACGCGGCGGGGGTGTGGTACAGGGTGATCCGGCTGTCGATGTAGTTGGCCCACTGGCCGGTGGCCCAGACCGCGACCCGGTTGCCGGTCCGGTCCCCGTCGTAGTTCCACTCCCCGTTCATCCTGGTGCCGATTTCCCATCGTCGGAAGACCGAACCGGGGGTGGTCTGGCGATACCGCAGGTTCCCGCTCAGCTCGAGCCGGTTGTCCCGCGACAGGCGCCCCTGGTCGTTGGTCTCGAAACCGGGGGAGGTCGTCTCACCCTCGATCTCGTACAGGAGGTTCCCGTCCTGCTTCTGGAATCGGAGCGCTGCGGTCAACCCGGCCAGTCTCGTCCTCGTCGAGTCGATCCGGCCATGGGTGGCATCGGGCCGCTGGAAATAATGGGCCGAGGTCCGCTGGATCCGGATCAGGGCCGCGGAGTCCCCCTCGATGTAGCTGAACCCCAGCTGGCCGCGCAGCGAATAGCGCCCCCCCTGGAACCGCAGATTCCAGTCCCCACCGCCCGCCAGCGAG